>JBQCJL010000241.1:0-10352 GCA_051952795.1 Marmoricola sp. | reverse complement strand
GCCTGGATCTGGCCACCTTCGGCGAGATGTTCCACCGGATGACCGAGCATCACAAGGCCCGCATGGAAGCCCTGGGGCTCGAGCCCTGAGCGGCGCGCTCACTGCGTTCTCCTCGCTCGACGCACCTCTAGTGCGCCCGCGCTCGTCGGCCTTGTGATCACACCGCGCAGCGCACGAGCGGGCTCGAGCCCTGAGCGGCGCGCTCACTGCGTTCTCCTCGCACGACGCACCTCTAGTGCGCCCGCGCTCGTCGGCCTTCTGATCACACCGCGCAGCGCACGAGCGGGCTCGAGGGCTAGGAGCGGAAGCCGACCGTTCCGGTGATCGAGGTGGTCACCTCGACGTACGCCAGGCGATCGCCCGGCACGATGACTCGTCGACCCTTGTTGTCGGTCAGGCTCAGGACTCCGCCGTCCATGGCGTCACGGACCGCCTTCTCGACCTCGTCCGCGGCGAGCGGGACGTCGACCACGAGCTCCCGCGGGGAGTGCTGAACGCCGATCTTGATTTCCAAGGCAAGTCCTTAGGTCGTAGCTGTCGGAGGAGGGGACTTCAGTCGTTACGGGGGTATCCGCCGATGCCGCGCCAGGCTAGCCCGGCCACCAAGTTGGCGGCCATCGACTGGTCGACACCGGCGCCGGTGGCCAAGCCCTCGTCGAGCCAGTAGCGGGCGCTGACCTGCCCCATGCCGACCAGCGAGACCGCGAGCAGCTGCGCCTGCGATTCCGGAAGGCCGGTGTCATCGCGGATCAGGGGAGCGATCAGGTCGGCGCACGCGACCGTCACCCGGTCGACGCGCTCGCGCACCAGGGGGTCGTTGGTGAGGTCGGACTCGAAGACGAGCCGGAACGCCCCCTCCTCGCTGGAGACGTAGCCGAAGAAGGCGTGCATGGTCGCCGCCACGCGCTGCTTGTTGTCCTCAGTTGAGGCGAGCGCAACCCGGGTGGCCTCGATGATCTCGTCGCAGGAGCGGTCCAGCAGGGCGAGATAGAGCTCGAGCTTGCCGGGGAAGTGCTGATAGAGGACGGGCTTGGAGACTCCCGCGCGATCGGCGATGTCGTCCATGGCCGCACCGTGATAGCCCTGGGCGACGAACACCTCGAGCGCGGCGCCCAGGAGCTGCTGGCGACGCGCTCTCCTCGGCAGGCGCAGGCCCCGCGGCCGGTCGTCGGTTTCCGTCACGATTGAGCACCCTACTTCCCGCGTATTTATGAGCGTCGCCAGAGGTCTGTATCAGCGGGGCGCGCACGATACACCTGAAAATTGTCGCGCGTAGCCGTTTCCACAAGCGTTCGTTAGGGTAAGGAGAGGCACGTGGCGTTAAACACAGGCGTTTCACAGCCAAAAAAATCCCATAGAGTCAGATTGACCGGGGGGTCATTCATGACCAAAGAAAGTAGCGGCACCGTCGCCCGCGGGCGCGGCCGCCAGGTCTCGGCGATCCTCGCCGTTGTAGGCCTCTTCCTCATGTCCGCCGGCCTCAGCCTCGTTGTCGAGGGCACCGCATCCGCAGCGCCGGCGAAGGTACACAAGTCGTACGTCTGCAAGTACGTCAAGACCCCCGGTGGTGGCGAGGTGCTGCAGAGCGGTCAGAACCCGATCTGGGTCGACAACCACGCGCTGGGCGTGCCCACCGGCCAGTTGGCCTTCGTCGGTGAGACCTTCAACGATGGTCAGATCAAGTCGGTCGTGGTTGTCGCCAACACGCCGAAGCTCAAGCCCGAGCCCAGCGTCTCCATCTGTCCCGCGGCCGCGACGACCAACGTTACGCCCGAAGTCGTCTTCAACAACTCGGTATGCGTGAACGGTGCTGCGACCAACCCGTCGTGGGCCGGTACGAACACCGCCGACATCGACTACGCGGTCACCGCTGGAAGCGTGGCCAACGGCAGTCCGGTGACGATCACCGCCACGCCCAAGGCCGGCTTCACGTTCCCACCCGGTACCACCGCGACGTTCCAGCACACGTTCGGACCCGCGGCCACGAACTGTGGCTCGAGTCTGGGTGGTCAGGTCACCGCGGCCGGGGTGCTGTTCCAGAACCCCGCCTGCCCGAGCAACACGGTGGCGGCCAACCTGGGTGGCTCCGGCTTCCTGACGCCTGCGCAGTGGAACGCCCGGGGCAACTTCATCGACCTGCACCACGTCACCTACACCCTCGTCGGGAACTTCGCCCCGGGTGGCACGGTGAACGTGGCCGCTACGGCCGATTCCGGGTTCACGTTGAGCCCCAGCTCGGCGAGCCACTGGTCGCACACCTTCACCGCAGCGGCGAACTGCAACGCCAGCGGTCCGGCGCAGCACCAGCAGCAGCCCCCGACGACCATCCCGAAGGTGATCGACTCGGGCTTCGGCTCGATGGGCTTCATCCCGGGTGGCCCCAACTCCGCTCTGTACGCGTGGGGCTACAGCCTCGCGGGTGCTGGCGCGGCGCTCTTCCTCACCGCACTGGTGGTGGGACGTCGTCGCCAGACCGTGAGCTGACGGCCTGACCTTCGTGTCAGGTCCTGATACCAAGGGCGGGTCTGAGGAGCTTCCGGGCTCCTCAGACCCGCTTGGCTTTGTTCGAGCGCTACCGGCGCTGGTCCCACTCCCGCGAACGGCGCGCGGTCGCGCAGCGCTTGCCGTCGGTGCCATCGCAGCGGCGGCCGGCGCCGCGGCGCTGCGCCCCCGGCTGCAGGCCGCCGAGCGCCCGGCGGTCGCGCCGCAGCCTCCCGCTCCGGAGGTCGTCGCGGCTCCGGCGCCACGACGCGCCCCCCTCGTGTTCGCCGTGATCCTCGTGATCGCGGTCCTCGCCGTCCCGTGGGCGATCCCGGGCTTCGCCCACCGGGTGGGCGAGTGGCTGGCGCCCAGCGCCGGCCCGCAACCTGTCCGGGTCGCCGACCCGTCGGTCCTGCCTCAGCCGACCGCCTCGCCCACCGCCGGTCCGAGCCTGGCAGGGCCTCTCGCGGCTGCCGGCAAGCCCAACCACCTGATCGTGCCCCGCCTGCAGGTCAATGCGCCGGTCGTGCCCATCGCCGTGACCTCGGGTGCGCTGATCCCGCCGTCGGATCCGCTGATGATCGGATGGTGGAAGGAAGGGCCGGTTCCCGGGGCCGATCAGGGGACCGCGATCCTCACCGGCCACACGGTCCACTACGGCGGAGGCGCCTTCGACCATCTGTCCTCTCTCGTCGTGGGGGACCATTTCAAGGTCCGCACGGCCCGGGGCGTGATCACCTACACCGTGCTCCGCGTCCGCGGCTACACCAAGGGCTCGCTGGCCCGGTACGCCACCCGGCTCTTCCGGGTCACCGGTCCGCCGCGAGTCCTGCTGGTGACCTGTGCGAACTGGAACGGCTCGATCTTCCTCGACAACACCGTCGTGACGGGCGCCCCGATCTCGGACACGGTCTCCTAGGAGGGTCGTTCCGGATGCTGGGATGGCGATCCTGAGGTCCCGTGCCACCGAGGAACCATGGTGGGGAACATCGACGCGGCAGTGACTGTTCTCCCTGCACTGCGTCCCGCCATTTGAGGAGAATCGTGTCCGTCCCAGCCCTGGTCGAGCCTGCTGCCGAACTCACCGTCGAAGAGGTTCGCCGCTACAGCCGCCACCTCATCATCCCGGACGTCGGCATGACCGGGCAGAAGCGCCTGAAGAACGCCAAGGTCCTGGTGATCGGTGCTGGCGGCCTCGGATCGCCTGCTCTGCTCTACTTGGCGGCAGCCGGCGTGGGCACCCTGGGCATCGTCGAGTTCGACGAGGTCGACGAGTCGAACCTGCAGCGCCAGATCATCCACGGTCAGTCGGACATCGGTCGGCCCAAGGCGATCTCGGCCAAGGAGTCGGTCGCCGAGGTCAACCCGCTGGTGAACGTCGTCGTCCACGGCGAGCGCCTGGACAACGACAACGTCATGGAGGTCTTCCAGGGCTACGACCTCATCGTCGATGGCACGGACAACTTCGCCACCCGGTACATGGTCAACGACGCCGCGTACTTCCTCGGCATTCCCTACATCTGGGGTTCGATCTACCGCTTCGACGGCCAGGCCAGCGTGTTCGCGCCGACCCTCGTCGACGATGCTCCGTGCTACCGGTGCCTCTACCCAGAGCCCCCTCCGCCGGGCATGGTGTCGAGCTGCGCCGAGGGTGGCGTGCTGGGCGTCCTCTGCGCGAGCATCGGCTCGATCCAGGTCAACGAGGCCATCAAGATGCTCACCGGCATCGGCGACCCGCTCGTCGGCAAGCTGATGATCTACGACGCGCTCGAGATGGAGTACCGCAAGCTGAAGGTTCGCAAGGACCCGCACTGCGCGCTGTGCGGCGAGAACCCGACGGTCACCGGCCTGATCGACTACGAGTACTTCTGCGGCAACATCTCCGACGAGGCTGCCGACGCGGCCGCCGACTCCACGATCTCCGTCACCCAGCTCGACACCATGATCAAGGAGCGCGACGCGGGCGATCGCGACTTCGTCATCGTCGACGTCCGTGAGCCGAACGAGTACGAGATCAACCGCATCCCGACGTCGGTGCTGATCCCCAAGGGCGAGTTCCTCAACGGCAACGCGCTGGAGAAGCTGCCGTCGGTGGATTCGGGCACTCAGGTCGTGCTCCACTGCAAGACGGGTGTGCGGTCGGCCGAGGCCTTGGCGATCCTCAAGGGTGCCGGCTACTCGGACGCCGTCCACGTGGGCGGTGGCGTCGTCGCCTGGGTCAACCAAATCGACCCGTCGCAGCCCTCGTACTGATCCACAGCATTCGCTCAGGCCTCGGGGCATAGCCCCGAGGCGGGCGCTGCGTTGAACGAGAACGTGACTGCGATTTCGAAGCGTTTGGTGACTCGGTCCGGAGCCTGGGGGGTGGCCGTCGCGGCGGCGTCCCTGCTGTTGACGGCACTCACTGTCTCTCCTGCGGGCGCCGCACCGGCTCCCGGTGGGCCCACGACGATCGGGCCCGGCGTCCAGATCATGACGCCGGTCGGGTCGGGCGCCTACCAGCAGTGCACCGCCAACTTCGTGTACCGGGGTGTCACCTACACCTACCGGCGTGTCACCTACCGCACCTCGACGGGCGCGCTCGCCACCAGGATCGTGCGCGTCTCGCACCCGCACGTGTACGTGGGCATGGCCGCGCACTGCGTCGGCGCGCCGACCAACTCCGACACCGACACCAACGGCTGCACCAGCGGCTCGCTGCCGCTGGGCACGGTCGTGTACTTCTACCAGGGCGTCACCGGAGGAACCTCGATCGGTGGTCTGGTCAGCCTCGGTAACGGCTCGAACGGCACGCGCATCGGCTCGGGCGTGCTGCGCTACAGCTCGTGGCTGGCGATGAAGAAGGCCCACACGACGTCCTCCACCGTGTGCTCCTACAACGACTTGGCCCTGGTCGAGGTCAGCTCCGCTTACCGGAGTCGGGTCAACCCGACGGTTCCCTACTTCGGCGGTCCCACCAAGCTCGCTGCGCTGCCCGGCGTGGGCGCCTCCATCTACACCGTGGGCAACTCCTCGCTGCGCGGGACCGAGCGGTCCACGTCCGGCAAGGTGGACGCTCACAGCACCTGGACCGACCTCGTCACCACCTCCGACCCGGGTGTGCCCGGTGACTCGGGCAGTGGCTACATGAACGCCTACGGCCAGGCCGTCGGAGTGCTCTCGACGCTGAACTGCAGCGATCCTCTCGGCTTGTCCTGCACCCAGAACGGCATCGGTTCGCTCGCCCAGGAGATCGCGTTCGCCCGCGCTCACTGGCTGTCCAACGTGACGCTCGTTCCGGGCACCAGCGCGTTCAACCGGGCCGGCGCAGGTCACTCGACCGGGGGGTCGTCCTCGAGCGGCGGCAGCCTGCTGCCCGGTCTGCTCTGAGGTAATCAACCCGCGCTCCGCACTGTCGGAGGGTCGTGGTGAAGTAGGGCCGTGGGAGTTTCCGGGGCCGAGTTGAGCGGGACGCGCTATCGCCTGCGCCGCCGCAGCGGTGAGGTCGTGGCGCCTGCGCTCGACGCCGACCAACAACGCGTCGTCGACCACGAGGCGGGGCCGCTCCTCGTACTCGCCGGGCCCGGTACCGGGAAGACGACGACCCTGGCGGAGGCCATCACCGACCGCATCGTCGGGCGCGATGCTCCGGTCGACTCCGTCCTCGCGCTCACCTTCGGCCGCAAGGCTGCCGAGCAACTCCGCGACCGGGTCACGGCTCGCGTCGGGCGGACGACCTCGACCACGCTGTCGATGACCTTCCACTCCTTCGCCTACGGGCTGCTGCGCAAGTACGCCCCCGCCGACCTGTACCTGGCGCCCCTCCGCCTTCTGTCGGCGCCGGAACAGGATGTCGTGCTGCGGGAGCTGCTCGAGGACCGTCCCGAGGCTGTGACCTGGCCTGCCGCATTCCGCCGTGCGTTGGGCACGCGCGGCTTCGCGCGCGAGGTGCACGACGTGCTGGCCCGTGCCCGGGAGAAGGGTCTCGACCCGGCTCAGCTCGTGCAGCTCGGCGCCACCCACGACGTGCCGGAGTTCGTCGCCGCCGGGCGGTTCATGGAGCAATACCTGACCAACCTCGACCTCCAGGGTGCGACCGACTACGCCGACCTGATCCGTCGTGCCGTGATCGAGGCGGAGGTCCATCGAGCCGAGCTGCGAGCGCGGTTCCAGCACGTGTTCGTCGACGAGTACCAGGACACCGACCCTGCCCAGGTGGCGCTCCTTCGAGCGGTCGCCGGAGACGGCGCGAACCTCACCGTGGTCGGTGATCCGCATCAGGCGATCTACGGCTTCCGCGGCGCCGACGTGCGCGGAATCCTGGACTTTCCCGATGCGTTCCGCACCTTGGCGGGGGAGCCGGCGCCCGTCGTCGCGCTCCGGACGACGCGGCGTTACGGTCCTCCGATCCTCGAGGCCGCACAGCGTGTTGCCCAGGGGCTGCCCTGGGGTCCCCTGGGAGCGCAGGCCCGAGAGGCTCTCGCTGGTCCGGTGGCCGCCGAGGGCGTCGCCTCGAAGTCCGTCGAGGTCCTCACCTTCGACACCGATCGCGCGGAGGCCGAGCACATCGCCGACCTGCTGCGTCGTGCGCACCTCCAGGACGGCATCGCCTGGGACGACATGGCCGTGTTGGTGCGGTCCGGTCGCAGCCAGCTGCCTGCGCTCCGTCGGGCTCTCGGTGCGGCGGGCGTTCCGGTCGAGACCGCATCAGACGAGATCCCGCTCGCCCTCGATCCCGGCGTGGCACCCCTGCTGGAGGCGCTCCGCGCTGCGACCAATCTCGACAACGACGATCCCGAGAACGTCGACTACCTCGACCCCGCCCGGGCGCTGTCGCTCTTGACCGGCCCGTTGTGCGGCCTCGACGCCACGGGCGCTCGGCGCCTGGCTCGGCAGCTGCGGGCGCGCGAACGTGATCAGCGCGGCACCAGTCGGACCTCGCCCGAACTACTCCGGCAGGCGGTGGTCGAAGCCGTGTTTCTGGAAGGGCTCGACTCACCGGAGGCGGCGGAGGCGCGGCGCCTCAGCGCTCTGCTCCAGGGCGCGGCCGACCTGGTTGCCGAGCGCGCGTCGGCCGAGCAGGTGCTGTGGCACCTGTGGTCGGGGACGTCCTGGCCGGCGCGCCTGAGGCGTCAGGCAGAGCATGGCGGCGTCTCCGGTCGCCGCGCTCACCGCGATCTCGATGCGATCGTGGCGCTGTTCGAGTCCGCGGCCCGCAGCGAGGGTCAGCGTGATCACAGCGGCGTACGCAACTTCATCGCCACCCTCGGGGCGCAGCAGATCCCGGCCGACAGCCTCGCTGAACGAGGCGTGCGCGGAGCATCCGTGCGGATGCTGACCGCCCATCGGAGCAAGGGCCTGCAGTGGCGGCTCGTCGTGGTCGCGCATGTCCAGGAGGGGACCTGGCCGGACCTGCGCCGACGGTCCACGTTGCTGCGCGCCGACCGCATCGGGGTCGACGGGCTGGTCCCACCCCTGACCGCGCGCGAGCTCCTCACGGACGAGCGCAGGCTCTTCTATGTCGCCTGTACCCGAGCCGAGGAGCGGCTCGTGGTCACCGCGGTCGCGTCGGCGGACGACGAGGGCGAGCAGCCCTCACGGTTCGTGACCGAGCTGGGCATCGAACCGGTGCACCGTCGGGGGCGTCCGACCCGATCCCTCTCGATGACGGGCGTGGTGGCGGAACTGCGTCGCGCTGCCGCCGATCCGGGCGTCGCCGAGCCTCTCCGCCAGGCCGCCGCGCGCCGCCTTGCCCAGCTGATCGAGCTGCGCGACACCGCGGACCGACCGCTGGTCCCCGAGGCCGATCCGTCCCGATGGTGGGGATTGCACGACTGGAGTGCCGCACCCCAGCCCCTGCGATCCATCGACGATCCGGTCTCCCTCTCCGCCAGCACGCTCACCGGCCTGATGTTCTGCCCGGCCCAGTGGTTCTTCACTCGCGAGGCGGGCGGCCAAGGTGCCGCGCATCAGAGCGCGACCCTCGGCAACCTCGTCCACCAGGTCGCCGACGAGGTGGCCAAGAGCGACCAGGCTCCGCCGACCATCGAGGAGCTCATGGAGCGCGTCGACCAGGTGTGGGGCCGACTGCAGTTCCGCACCCACTGGTCGCGGACCCGCGAACGTGAGCGGATCCGCCTTGCTCTCGAGCGCTTCCTCGCCTGGCACGCGGCCAATCCCCGCAAGCTGATCGGCTCCGAGGAGAGCTTCAGCGTCACCGTCGAGATCGCTGACGGGGTCCGGGTCCGGCTGGTCGGGACCGCGGATCGGCTCGAGCTGGATGACGAGGACCGCATCGTGGTCGTCGACTTCAAGACCGGACGCACCAGGCCCAGCGGTCCCGAGGTCCAGCGGGACGCGCAGCTCGCGCTGTACCAGTACGCCATCGGGGCCGGTGCGGTGTCGTCCCTGGTCGGCTCCACCGCATCGGGGGGAGCGGAGCTCGTGCAGCTCGGCTCCCTCGACCCGGCGGAGAAGGCGACGGTGCAGCCGCAGGCGATCCATACCGCCGAGAGTCCCGAGCGGGCGGTCCTCATCGAGAGCATCGCCCGGGCCGAGCGGCTGCTCCGCGAGGAGGACTTCCCGACGTCGCCCGGCCGGCACTGCGACGCGTGCGACTTCGTCTCCGTGTGTCCCGGCAAGGGCGCGCCGGCGGTGGTGCGGCAGTGACAACGCTCGCCTCGGGGCTGCGCATCGAGAGCCCGCGCGACCTCCAGCAGCTCATGCGGGCGGACTACCCACTCAGCGACCAGCAGTGGGCCGCCGTGACGGCTCCGCTCCGCCCGACGGTGGTGATCGCTGGCGCTGGGTCGGGCAAGACGACGCTGATGGCTGCCCGGGTGGTGTACCTGGTGGCGACCGGCGCGGTTCGTCCTGATCAGATCCTCGGGCTCACGTTCACCACCAAAGCGGCGGCCGAGCTGCGCCATCGGGTGCTGTCGTCGCTGGACCGGGCCGGGCTGGTCGAGGATCGTGAGGACGAGGCGGTCCTCGAGCCGCAGGTCGCGACCTACAACGCGTATGCCGCCGAGCTGATTCGCGAGCAGGGCCTCCGCATCGGACACGAGCCGGATACGCGCGTGCTCACCGACGCCTCGCGCTACCAGCTCGGCGCGCGAGCGGTGGAGAGGTACCGCGGCGACATCCAACACCTGACCGACCACCCGCCGACCGCCGTACAGAACCTCCTCGCGCTCGACGGGGCGATGGCCGAGCACCTGGTCTCGCCCGGTGACGTCCGGCGGGTGGATCAGGAGGCTCGTCGCGGGTTCGAGCTCGCCGCCGCGGCTGAGGCAGCGGGCAAGGCCCGCAAGACGTACATCGGTCCCCCCGCCGCCGCGATCCACGCCATCGACCGACGCGCGGAGCTGCTCGGGCTCGTGGAGAGCTACCGGCGCCTCAAGGCCGACCTCGGCCTGATGGACTTCTCGGACCAGATCGCTCTCGCGGCGCGCCTGGCCGAGGAGTATCCCGAGGTCGGGACGCACGAGCGCGAGCGGTTCAGGGTCGTGCTGCTCGACGAGTACCAGGACACCTCCGTGGCGCAGACGCGGCTGCTGTCCGCGCTGTTCTCCGGGCCGGACGCCGACCACGGCAGGGGCCATCCGGTGATGGCGGTCGGGGATCCGAATCAGGCCATCTACGGCTGGCGGGGTGCGGCCGCGTCGAACATCGTGAGCTTCCCGCAGGCCTTCCCCGCCGACGATGGTCCGGTCGCCGTCCTGCCGCTGACCGTCAATCGCCGCTCGGACCGGCGGATCCTGCAGGTCGCGAACGCGCTCGCGGCGCCTCTGTATGAGGCTGTCGACGTCGTCGAGCCGCTGGAGTCTCCGCCCGACGCCGCCGACGGGCGGGTGGAGGCGCACGTCTTCGAGAGTCAGGCCCAGGAGCTC
>JBQCJL010000240.1:0-13156 GCA_051952795.1 Marmoricola sp. | reverse complement strand
AGTTCACCCGCTATAACTGACGGCTCGAACGGGAGAACTGACGGCTCGCGGAGGGGTTGTGGCAAAACTAGAACCTGTTACAGTTTTGCAATGATCCTGGACCTCTTTGCGGTGCCGGGGCGCGCCGCTGTCGTGACCGGAGCTGGGCGGGGAATCGGGGCGGCGAGCGCGATCGCGCTAGCCGAGGCCGGAGCCGATGTCGTCATCTCCGCAAGGCATGCCGACCAACTCGAGGCGGTCGCCAACCAGATCCGCGCGGTGGGGCGCCGAGCGGTCGTCGTGCCCGCGGACCTCTCCGATCTCGACGCCACGGCGAACCTGGCCGATGTCGCCCAGAGTGAGTTCGGCCGCCTCGACATCGTGGTCAACAACGTGGGCGGCACCATCCCGAACGCTCTGCTCGACACCGACAGCGCGTACCTGGAGGAGGCCTTCCACTTCAACGTCACCACGGCGCATGCCCTGACCCGTGCCGCGGTGCCGCACATGCTCGCCGCCGGCGGCGGCTCCGTGGTGAACATCTCCTCCGCCGTCGGCCGGCTAGCGGGCCGTGGCTATCTGGCCTACGGCACCGCGAAGGCGGCCCTCGCGCACTACAGCCGCCTGGCCGCCCGCGACCTGAGCCCGAGCATCCGGGTGAATGCGATCGCCGTCGGCTCCGTGCTCACCAGTGCTCTGGAGTTCGTCACCCAGGACGAGGCGACCAAGGACGAGCTCGAGCGGCTGACCCCGTTGAAGCGTCTCGGACGCACCGAGGACATCGCCGCCGCGGTGGTCTACCTGGCCAGCGATGCCGGCTCGTTCCTGACCGGCAAGATCCTCGAGGTCGACGGCGGACTGCAGGAGCCCAACCTCGACCTGAACCTGCCCGACCTCGAGGTGGTCTCGTGACGCACCCTGCTGGCGCTCCTCGACCTCCGCTGCGCGTCGTCGCCTGGTCCACCGGCACCGTCGGCCGCCACGCCATCGCGGGCATCGATGCTCGCCCGAACCTCGAGTTGGTCGGCCTCTGGGTCTCCAACCCTGACAAGGTCGGCCAGGACGCCGGCCGCCTCGCCGATCTCGACCGCGACCTCGGCGTGCTGGCGACCAACGACAAGCAGGCGCTCTACGACCTGAAGCCCGACTGCATCGTGCACACGGCGATGACCGACGACCGGATCTTCGAGGCGATCGAGGACCTCGTCGACTTCCTCGAGCACGGCATCAACGTCGTCTCGAGCGGTCCCGTGCTGCTGTGCTTCCCCGAGGGTCTCGGCCTGGACAGCTACGTGGACCGCCTCAACGCGGCGGGCAGCCGGACGGGCGCCAGCCTGCACGTCAACGGCATCGATCCGGGATGGGCCAACGACGTCCTCCCGCTCACCCTGACCAGCCTCAGCCAGCGCATC
Source organism: Marmoricola sp. (assembly GCA_051952795.1). Taxonomy (GTDB): domain Bacteria; phylum Actinomycetota; class Actinomycetes; order Propionibacteriales; family Nocardioidaceae; genus Marmoricola. Next base: position 11,765 of record JBQCJL010000240.1, on the reverse strand, counting down.
GACGAGGTCCGGGTCATGGAGATCTGCGACTACTCGACGTACTACCAACCCGTCGTGATGGGCGACATCTACGGCTTCGGCAAGCCCCTGGACTTCGAGGCGATGCTCTGGCAGCCCGGCATCCTGACCACCGCATGGGGCCCGGTCGTCCGGCAGATCGCGGCCGGGCTCGACCTCGACCTCGATCCGGTCCTCATCGAGAACGTCGAGAAGGTCGTCGCGGATCGGGACACCGCCTCGGTGAGCGGTGACATCGCGGCCGGGACGCTCGGCGCCGTCCGCTTCGGCGTCACCGGAACGGTGAACGGCGTGCCCCGTGTCGTCCTCGACCACATCACCCGGACCGATCCCGACCAGGCGCCGCTGTGGCCGAAGCCCAGCGAGGGCGACGGCTGCTACCGCGTCGAGATCACAGGCGAGCCTCAGATGCGGATCGAGTTCACGCACCACGGCGAGAACGGCGATCACAACGTCAGCGGCATGATCGTCACCGCCATGCGTCTGGTGAACAGCGTTCACGCGGTCTGCGCCGCCCGACCGGGCCTGATCACGGCCCTCGATCTTCCTCCGATCAGTGGGCGTGGTTTGGTGTCCTCGTGACCACCACCGAATCCGACGGCTATATCTCCACCGGCAGCGGCACCTGGACGGAGCCCGGCGCGCACCCCGTCGCCCCTGGCGTGACCCGCATTCCGCTGCCCCTTCCGATGGATGGTCTTCGTGCGGTCAACGTGTACGTCACCGAGACGCCGACCGGCTTGGTGCTCATCGACGGCGGCTGGGCGATCCCGGAGTCGCGCTCGCAGTTCGAGTCCTCGATGAAGGAGGCCGGCTACCGGATCAGCGACATCCGTCAGTTCCTGGTGACCCACATGCATCGCGACCACTACACCCAGGCGTATGTGCTGGGTCAGGAGGTCGGTGCCGACGTCAGCCTCGGGATGGGCGATCGGGCGACGCTGGAGTTCATGCACGACACCACCGTGACCGTCGATCCGAACCTCACCCGCCTGGTTCAGGCCGGGGCCGCCGATCTGGCCGGCAAGTGGCGCGACTTCATGCCCGCCGAGCGCCCCGACATGTCCGACTACGGCATGCCCGACACCTGGCTGGACGGCGATCACACCATCGATCTCGGTGCGCGACGGCTGGCGGCCGTCTCCACGCCCGGGCACACGCAGGGACACTTCGTCTTCGCCGACATCGAGGGCGGTCTCCTCTTCGCCGGCGATCATGTGCTGCCGACCATCACCCCGTCGATCGGCTTCGAGCCGGTCTGGGTCGAACAGCCGCTGCGCGATTTCATGGAGTCGTTGCGCAAGGTGCGTGAGCTGCCGGACCTCCAGGTGCTCCCCGCCCACGGCCCCACCGGGATGAGCTCCCATCAGCGCGTGGACGAGCTTCTCCTGCATCACGAGGACCGCCTCGCCGCGTGCAAGGTCGCCGTCCAGGGTGGCGCCGCGACCGCCTGGGAGGTCGCGGGCGAGCTGCCCTGGACCCGTCGCAACCGCAAGCGCGACGAGCTCGGTCCCTTCGACGTCATCCTGGCCGCGTTCGAGACGCTCGCCCACCTCGAGCTCCTCGCCCTGCGCGGTGACCTCACGCGGACGGATGTCGAGGGCGAGATCCGCTTCGCCTAGACTCGACGTCGTTAACGACAGGGGAGCGCCCGCTGGCGCTGAGAGTGCAGAAGGACCGTCTGCAGACCCTCGAACCTGATCCGGTTGGTACCGGCGTAGGAAGTCGAAGGAGTTGCGCAGGGATGCGTGTTTTCAAGAATCGTCCGATCATCCTCGTAGTTGCGGTCGTCGCCGCACTGATGGCCTCGCTCAGCGCCTGTGGGTCCAGCACCCCGAGCGCGCGCAGCAAAGAGGTCATCGTCGAGGTCCATGACGCCTGGTCGATGCCCCAGAGCGTGCTCAACCAGTTCACCCGGCAGACCGGCTACAAGGTCAAGATCGTCACCCACGACGGCGTCGCCCAGCTGGCCGACACCATCGCCCTCAACGCCGGCTCGCCTGACGGCGACGTCGTCTACGGCCTGGACAACTCCTACGCCGGACGCGCGACCGGAGCCAACGCGATCGCGGACTACACCCCGGCGGACCAGCCCGCGGTGTCGAAGAAGTACGCGCTGCCAGGCGCCGCCGCCAAGCAGCTGACTGCCACCGACTTCGGCGACGTCTGCGTCAACGCCGACGACAGCTGGTTCGCCGCCCACCACCTGGCGGTCCCGAAGACCTTCGACGATCTGCTCAAGCCGCAGTACAAGAACCTGCTGGCGATTCCGGCCGCGTCCTCGTCCTCGACCGGTCTCGCGTGGCTGGTCGGCACGATCTCCGCCAAGGGCACGCCCGGATGGCAGAGCTACTGGAAGGCCCTGCTCGCGAACGGCGCCAAGGTGGATGCCGGGTGGACGCAGGCCTACGAGGGCGACTTCACGGCCGGTGGCGGCAAGGGCACGTACCCACTGGTGATCTCCTACTCGACGTCGCCGCCGTACACGATCCCGACCGGCAAGAAGGTGCCCACCACGAGCGCACTCCTCGACACCTGCTTCCGTCAGGTCGAGTACGTCGGGGTCCTGGCCGGCGCGGCCAACCAGGCTGGCGCCAAGGCCTTCGTCGACTTCATGGTGGGCAAGCAGATCCAGTCCGCCCTGCCGGAGAACATGTACATGGACCCGGTGAACACCGCGGTGTCGGTGCCTGCTCTCTGGAAGCGGTGGGCCCCGCTGTCGCAGAAGCCCTGGCCCATGGCGCAATCCACGATCGCGACACAGCGCGACACGTGGGTCAGTCAGTGGCGTGAGCTCGTTCGCGCCGGCTAGCTCCCGCGCCCTCGCCCGAGGAGCGGGGATCGGGGCCGTCGCGGCGGTCCCGATCGCCTTCCTCTGCGTCTTCTTCCTCTACCCGGTCTGCGCGCTGCTGTGGCGCGGGATCGCTCCGCACGATCGCGTGGACCTCAATCCCCTGGGCAGGGTCTGGGAGAGCTCCGCGACAGCGCAGGTCGTCTGGTTCACGGTCTGGTCCGCCGGCGCGGCCACCCTGGTCACCCTCGTGCTCGGGCTGCCCGTGGCCCATGCCCTGTATCGGCTGACGTTCCCCGGTCGCGACCTGCTGCGCGGCATCGTGACGCTGCCGTTCGTGATGCCCACGGTGGTGGTGGGCTTGGCCTTCACGCAGCTCTTCGGCGGCAACGGTTGGCTGTCCTGGATGGGACTCTCCGGAACCGGAGTGGCGATCGTGGTCGGGCTGGTGTACTTCAACGTCGGCGTCGTGGTCCGGACCGTCGGGCGCTTCTGGCAGGACCTCGACCCGCGGCTGGGTCAGGCGGCCGCTGCTCTGGGGGCGTCACCGATCCGGGTCTGGTTCACCATCACCCTGCGCTCGCTGCTCCCCGCGATCGCGGCGGCGGCCAGCGTGGTGTTCCTCTTCTGCGCGACGGCCTTCGGGGTCGTGCTCATGATGGGCGGCCTGCGGTACTCCAACCTCGAGACCGAGATCTACTACCTGACCACGCAGCAGTTCGACCTTCCCTCCGCCACCGCGCTGTCGGTGCTCCAGCTGGTGGCGATCGTCGTGCTCCTGCTCCTGGTCGGGCGGATCCGTCCGCGTCGACTGACGCGCGTGCCGACCGCGCCGCGCCGGCCACGCCGCTCCGATGCAGCGGCCCTGTTCGTGACCGGGGTGGTGATGGTCGCGGTGCTGATCCCGCTGATCTCGCTCGCGGTGGCCTCGGTGCGTCGCAACGGTCACTGGACGCTCCACTACTTCCGCGCGCTCACCACCGACGGCATCGAGCCGGGCGGAGGTACGGCGCTGCTGATCTCGCCGATGGATGCGCTCGGCAACTCCCTGCAGAACGCAGCGCTCGCCACGACGCTCGCTCTCCTCCTCGGACTGCTCGTCGCCTACCTCCTGTCCCGCTCGCAGCCACGGGGGCGATGGACGCGGGTCGGGAAGGTCCTGGACGGCGTCTTCATGCTGCCCCTGGGCGTCTCGGCGGTCACGCTGGGCTTCGGCTTCCTCATCACCCTCAACCGCGCGCCGCTGGATCTCCGGGGCTCGTTCTGGCTGATTCCGATCGCCCAGGCTCTGGTCGCGCTCCCTCTCGTCGTGCGCACCGTGGTGCCGATCTGGCGGTCGATCGACGACCGGCAGCGGCACGCCGCCGCGACCCTGGGAGCCAGTCCCTGGCAGGTTCTCCTGTCGGTCGACCTGGCCGCCGTCGGGCGGGCGGCCCTCACCGCGGCCGGATTCGCCCTCGCGGTCTCGATGGGGGAGTTCGGCGCGACCAGCTTCCTCGCCCGCGACAACGCTCCGACGCTGCCGGTGGTCATCTACAAGCTGCTGTCGCACCCGGGATCGGACAACTTCGGCATGGCGGTGGCCGCCGCCACCATCCTGGCCGTGGTCTCGGCCGGGCTGACGATCGCCTTCGAGCGCTTCGGCGAGCGATCGGGAGGCGTCTGGTGAGCGGACTGCAGTTGCGCGGCGTCACGGTGCGCTACGACGGCGAGGTCGGCGTCGACGACGTCGGCCTGGAGGTGCCGACCGGTCGGATCGTCGCACTCCTGGGTCCGTCGGGCAGCGGCAAGTCGACGCTGCTGCGAACGATCGCGGGCATCGAGAGTCTGGCGGCGGGCGCGATCACCTTCGACGGTGAGGACGTCACGCGCGTGCCGGTCCATCGCCGCGGCTTCGCGCTGATGTTCCAGGACGGCCAGCTCTTCGAGAACCGGTCCGTGGCACGCAACGTCGGCTACGGCCTGCGGCTGCGCAAGCTGTCGGCGGCCGTCAGGAAGGAGCGGGTCAACCGTCTGCTGCACCTGGTCGGCCTCGAGTCGTTGGCCGACCGGATGCCCGACACCCTGTCCGGCGGACAGCGGCAGCGCGTGGCGCTGGCACGGGCGCTGGCGGTGGAGCCCAGGCTCCTGCTCCTGGACGAACCGCTGAGCTCGCTGGACCGGAGTCATCGGGAGGAGCTCGCACCTCAGCTGCGGGCCATCCTCACGACGGCCGGCACGGCCACGCTGTTGGTCACGCACGACCACGAGGAGGCCTTCGCGATCGCCGACGACCTGGTGGTGATGCGGGAGGGCCGCGTGGTGCAGAGCGGCCCGATCGGCGACGTATGGCGACAGCCCGCCGATGCTTGGGTCGCGCGGTTCCTCGGCTATCCGACGGTGCTCACGGGCGAGGCTGCCCGCACCCTCATCGCGGCGCTGCCCGAGGGCTCCGGCAACGCCTGGGCCGCCGTCGCGCTCCGTCGCTCCGCGTTGCGCATCGACGATGGCGGACCGCTCGAGGGCGTGGTGGTCAGCGCGCGTGCGGGGACCGATGTGCTGCGGTTGGTAGTGCAGATTCCCGAGGTCGGCACGGTTCCGGCGGTGGCCGCGCCGGGGACGCTGATCGAGCCCGGAGGGGCCGTCTTCCTGGTACCGGACGTCAATCGCATGGCCGGTCTTGCGACGAGAGATTGACGGTCTGCGCAAATTACAACATTGTGATTTGTCAAGGGGACACGCCGAAAAATCCGAAAAATGTTGTGAAAAGTGTTGCCTTTTGTGACTACTGGGACATAGCGTGGCGAGCGGCCCGAGCCATTGGGGATGTGGCTCGGGCCTTTACGAGCCCAGCGAAAGGCGTGACCTGTGCGAATCAAGATGCGAAGCGGAGCGGCCGTCCTTGCCGTCCTCGCCACCGTCGTGACGACCACGGTCGCGGCCGAGGCGGCGACGAGTCGTCACCCCTACCCGTCACAGCAGCAGGTCGACCACGCCCGCGCGGATGTGCAGAAGAAGCTCAAGGGCGTCAAGGCGATCGAGCAGGCGCTCCTGCAGGCGCAGAACGCCGCGCAAGACGCCAACACCCGGGCGGAGATCGCGGCCGAGGCCTACAACGGCGCGATGTGGAAGCTGTCCGTGGCGAAGACCTCGGCGCACAAGGCCACCGCAGCTGCCGAGGCCGCCAAGCAGCGCGTCGCCGAGCAGCGGGACAACATCGGTCGCCTGGCCGCGCAGAGCTACCAGAACAGCACCGACTTCACGAGCATGAGCGCGATCCTCGGCGGCGCCACGCCGACCGAGATGCTGCAGCGCTCGGGCATCGTGCAGATGGCGAACGCGCCGATGCAGGCGGCGTTCAAGAACTTCCAGACGTTGAGCGATGCGGCCAAGGTGGCCCAGGCCAAGGCCAAGCAGGCCGAGATCACCCAGCAGTCGCTGACCAATCAGGCGGCCGCCGCCAAGAACGCCGCCGCGAGCAGCGCGGCCAGCGCCGCGCAGACCGAGCAGTCCGTCACCGCTCAGCGTGACGCGCTGCTCCAGCAGCTCGCCCAGGCCCAGCACGTGTCCCTCGCCCTCGCCACCGAGCGTCAGAGCGCCCTCGAGGCGATCGCTCGCGCCCGTGCGGACGCCCTCGCACGTGCCCGAGCCGCGGCCATCGCGCGCAACCTCGCGAACTCCGGCGGGGGCGGCGGGTACGTGCCCCCGGCCAACGCCCACGGGGTCGCGGCCGTCATCGCCTTCGCCCGCGCACAGCTCGGCAAGCCCTATGTCTGGGCCGGTGCCGGACCCGACGTCTGGGACTGCTCCGGGCTCACCATGATGGCCTTCCGCCAGATCGGCATCTACCTGCCGCACTACGCCGCGTCGCAGTACATGATGGGCCGGCCCGTGGCCGTCAGCCAGGCCCAGCCCGGCGACCTGCTCTTCTGGACGTCGGACGGCAGCATCGCCGGTATCCACCACGTCGCGCTCTACATCGGCAACGGCACCTTCATCGAGGCGCCGCACACGGGAGCCAACGTTCGCTACGACACCCTCAACGGCCTAGACGGCTACCCGGACTTCGCTGCTCGGATGTGAGAGCACGCCGCTCGCGGCGTTGTCGGCGGTCGACGGGCTGCCAGCCCGCCTCCCTTCTCCGCCTTGCGATCGACGCACTCTCACCCCCGTGCTCCGGAGCGAAAGCCGATAGCGTGCATGCATGCTGAGTCGATTGCGGATTCCTGGGTTCGGTGGCTGGAGCGAGGACCCGCTGTGGGGTCACTTCTACGACTGGACCGTGGAGCATCCTCGACTGGGCGGCGCGTTGTGGCGCGTGGGGATCGGGAGTGACCTGGGGCGGCTCTACGCCTCGGCGGCGGAGATCGGGACGCTGCCGGCGGGCTCCAACGTTCTGGACGTTCCCTGCGGTGGCGGGGTCGCGTTGCGCGGACTGAAGGCGGGTCAGGGCATTCGCTACGTCGCTGCCGACATCTCCGAGCTGATGCTGCAGCGCACCATGGACGCAGCTGTGGAGAGGGGTGTCGAGGATCAGGTCGAGCCGGCGATCACCGACGTGCACCAGATGCAGTTCACCGATGGAGAGTTCGACCTGGTGGTGAGCTTCACCGGCCTGCACTGCTTCCCGGACCCCCACCGCGCGCTGCTCGAGATGGGTCGGGTCACCCGTCCGGGCGGCGTGCTGACGGGTAGCACCCTGATCAAGGACAACCCGCTCTCCCGGCCACTCCACGCGGTGGGCCAGACCGCCGGCCTGTTGGGACCTGGCGTCTACGAGCGCGAGATCCATGGCTGGGCCTCGGAGGGTGGCTACACCGACATCTCGATCACGGTGAGCGGCTTCATGGCCTACTTCCGGGCGGTTCGCTCGGCCAGCTAGCCGCCTATTCGTACTGCGGCGGCGTCGCCTCGGCGGCCTGCTGCTCGCGCGCCCATCGGGGCAGGATGAAGATGCCGTGGCCCTCCACGGTCACGTTGCCCTCGGCGTCTCTCATCTCGCCGCGGACGTGGGTCTTCACGCCCTCGACGTGGTCGATCCACGCCTCCGCCGAGCACTTGCCCAGCGGCGTGCCGCGTCGGTACCGCAGCGTCAGCGTCCCGGTCATGCCGGGCTTCCCGCCGTCGGCAGCGGCCTCCCCGAAGATCTGGTCGAGGATCAAGGCCGTCACCCCGCCGTGGACCAGGGTCGGCGGACCTTCGAAGAGCCCGTTCAGCTCGAACGTGCTCCAGGCGCGGCCATCACCGCTCCGCTCGATGTGGAGCGGGACCGCGTGCGCGTTGCGCAGGCCGACGACGGCATTGCCATGGCCGCGGACCTGGCCCTCCTGGGTGATGGCGACACCGAAAGGTCCGTCGATCTGCCGGGCACGCAGGCGCGCCGTGAGCTTCTCGATCTCCGCGGTGATCGCCTCCGCCTCCGCGTGGTCGACCGTGGTCCGCAGCGTGGCCTCGTTGAGGTCACGGACGCTGTCCGTCAGGCCGCCGAGGACGCGTCGCTCCTCGGCGATCTCCTCGGGAGTCATCGTGACGACGTCGTACTGGAAGGGTGCGGCCATCCCCACAGGGTAGAACATGTTCCAGAAGGAGTACCCCGTGTCGGGCTCGAACCGACGACCCGCGGATTAAAAGTCCGCTGCTCTGACCAACTGAGCTAACGGGGCGGTGCAATTGTGCCGCACCCGATCGGCTCGGTCGGCCCCGCCGCTATCGGCGGGACGCCTCGGCTTCCTCGCGGTCCTTGGCCACGAGGGCGCTGAACTGCTGAGGACGCACGTCGTCGGGTCGGACGATCACCTTGGTGCCGTTGCTCCGGATGACCTCGGTACGCCAGGTGCGCGAGGTGGGATCGGGGCCGACCGCGATGTTCGTGTCCGGGTCGAGCAGATTGAACCGCTCGACGTGGCCACCCTGGGAGAACTCCAGGACACCGTGCCCGATCGCGATGATCCGCGGGCTCCACGCCATCAGCGACCACCACAGCGCGCCCGTGAGCACGACGAGGCAGCCCGCGGTGATGGAGGGAGCGATGCCGGGGTTCTGGATCGCCCAGAAGACCGCGACCACGGACAGGACCGCAGCAGCGATGAAGGCTGCTCCGAAGAGGTAGCGACGTCCGTTGCCGGGCCGGTACTCGATCCGCTCGATCTCGTCGACGCCTGTCTCCGTGGCGGCCTGAGATGCCAGCGCGTGCACGGGAGCGGGCGCCTCGTCGGCCTCGATGTCGGCTGCGACGACAGCCGGGGCCACGACCGGGGAAGTGGCGACCTTCGGAATGACGGCCGTCGGCTCTTCCTCGACCCAGGGTTCAGGGTCGATGTCAGGGATGACTGCCGGTGGGACGGTGGCCGCAGGGGCGGCCGGAGGTTCAGCTAGGGCAACCGCAGGTGCAGGGTCAGGGTCGTCGGAGTCGTCCCCACCGCGGTCACCACCTCCAGACGCACTCGTGCTGGACTCGGGGGAGGGCTCGCCGCCGGCAGGCGCCTGGCCCGCGGAGTCGGCGGCCGTGGCCGGGCTGACGCTGCTCACGTGCTGCGCGGCGGCGGACGACGTCACCTGCGCGGCGTTCTTGCGCGCCAGGATGTCGGAGAGCGACTCACCGAGCTCGAGGGCACGCTCGATCTCGTCGGGCGTCAGGTCCTGAATCGTGATGACCGCAGGGGCTGCAGGCTCGGGGGCGGGCTCAGGCTCAGGCTCCGGAGCAGGCTCCGGCTCGGGGGCGGCCTCGACGACCGGCTCCGGCTCAGGCTCCACGGCCGCGGGTGCTTCCTCAGCCGGCGCCTCCGTTGCGGCAGGAGCCTCCTCCACCGGTGCTTCCGCCGCGGGAGCTTCCTCGGCCGGCGCCTCCGTCGCCGCAGGAGCCTCAGCGACGGCGGGCTCCTCGGCCGGCGCCTCCGCGGGCGCCTCGTCCTCGTGCGCACGTCCGCGTGCTCGACGGCCGCGGCCGCGGGCACGGCGGGCGGGGGGCTCTTCGTGGGTCTCGACGACCTCGGGTGCTGCCTGCGGCTCCTCGGCGGCGGCGTCCTGCGACTCCGGCTCCTGCGACTCCTCGGCCGCCTGGGTGGCGTCGGCTGCCTCGGGAACCTCGACCGCTGGGGCCTCGGCCGACTCCTCCGTCTCGCCGGCCGCGTCTGCCGACTTCTCGGCGGAGCCGGTGCTCTCGAGGCCCGGAAGCGTCGGCTCGTCGTGCTCCGCGCTCTCGGTGGTCTCGGTCTTCTCGTCGTTCTCGGTGCTCGGGGCCTCGTCCTCGGGCTGCTCGCCAGCCTTCGCCTCGGCGGCGGCCTCCGCCTCGTCCTCCGCGTCGGCGAGGTCATCACCCTCGGCCTCGTCCGTGGAGTGGTCGCCGACGGGAACCTCATCGGTGCCCGCCGCTTCCTCGGCAGTCGCCTTCTCCTCGTCGGCACCCTCGGACTCGGGCTCGGAGGCGGCCTCGGGCTCCGCCTCGGTCGCAGTCTCAGTCTCGGCTTCGGGCTCGGCCGTCGTCTCAGGCTCCGTCGCAGTCTCGGACTCGCCCGCTGCCTCAGGCTCCGTCGTCGCCTCCGGCTCAGCGGCCTTGGCGCTGGAGCCTTCCAGCGGCCAGCCGATCGACTCCAGGTGTGCGTCGGTCCAGCCCGCGCCCTTCAGGTCTTCCGTCGTCCAACCCTCGGCCGCAAGCTCGGCTGCCGTCCAGACGTGATCTTCGGGGCGCTCGTTGGTGGATTCTTCGCTCACTTGCTGCTCCTCGTGCGACGGGCGATCGGTGGATTCCTCGGACGGAGCAACTGCTTGCTCGTCATCAGTATCCATTGTTCCGGTCGCCTCGGGCTCGAGGTCAACGGGTCCATCAATTTGTTCGGTGACGACCGCGGCGCGGCGGCGGCGCAGACCGCGGATGCGGACTGACGAGGCGCGGGCCGCCTCCTCGTCGGAGTCGGGCTCGGTCCAGAGGTCGTCGACAGGCGCGGCGGGCAGGTCGGCCGCCGACGCACGCGTGCCGGTCTCGGGCGCGGGAACCGGTTCCTCGCCGCTGTCCGTGATCGCCGGCTGCTCGGCGGTCGGAGCGTCCTCCATGGGCGGCTGCGGGCGAAGCTCCTCGGGAACCTCGAGCCCTTGGGCAGCGACATAGTCGACGAGGTTCTCGACGGGTGTGCGCGTCGGCTCGTTCGCTTCGACGGTCAGCGGGGGAGCCTGCTTGTGACGCCTCAGGTGGAACCGGGCGCGTCGGTGCGCGTCCTCGTGCGATTCGTCCATGTCGCCTCCGGCGTCCCGCGGAACATCGATGGACGTATCTTGCTCTCCGGATGCGGCTGACGCACCTGGCGGCGCCCAGTCGGCCGTCTCCAGCTCGTCGAACGACCACTCGTCGGTGACGTCGTCGGTCGTCGCGGGCTGGAATCGCGCGCTCGCGGCGGCCGGGGCTCGAGGCGCACCCAGAACGCGCGCGGCCTCCTCGGCGGCCAGCCGCTTCGCCGCCATCTCAGCAGCAAAGCGCTCCGTCTTCTCTGTGATGGTGCGGTCCTGCCGCGACTCCTCGACGGTCGGCGGCATGGGCTCGGGATCGGCCTCGGGTGCCGGCTCGGGTGCTGGCGCGAGGGGAGTCGGCTCCAGCACCGCCGCCAGGGCCGCCGAGCGCGCCACTTCGGCTTCCTCAGCGGCTTGGCGGGCGCGCGCCTCGGCGGCGTCGGCCCGTACCTCCGCCTCCGCGCGGGCGGCCCGTTCCTTCTTCAGGCGTTCTGACGCCGCTGCCACGACCTGGTCGGCGGCCTGCATGGCAGCGCTCTGCGCACCGGCAGCAACGGCCTCAGCCTGGGCGATGCGCTCGGCGGCGTCCTTCTCGCTGGCCTCGACGCTGCGCCGGGCCTCCGCGGTGACCTCCTCGACGCGAGCCCGAGCCTCGGCGAGTGCGGCTTCGGCCGCCGCGACCCGGTCGTTGGCCTGCCTGAGCCGGGATTCGGAGTCACGTCGTGCTGCTGCCATCGTGGCCGCGACCCGAGCCTCG
>JBQCJL010000239.1:0-3301 GCA_051952795.1 Marmoricola sp. | reverse complement strand
CGCAACGGCATCTCGTGCTTCCTGGTGCCGGCGGATGCCGAGGGCCTCACAGCGGATCCGCCCGAGCGGAAGATGGGCCTCACCGGATCCGCCACCGCCACCATGCGTCTGGACGGCGTGCGCATCTCCGCGGATCGTCTGCTGGGCAAGGAGGGAGACGGCCTGAAGATCGCCCTCGCCGGACTGGACGCCGGCCGGCTCGGCATCGCGGCCGTGGCCACGGGCCTGGCCCAGGCGGCACTCGACGCCGCGGTCGCCTATGCCCAGGAGCGGGAGACGTTCGGCAAGCGGATCATCGACCACCAGGGACTCGCCTTCGTGCTCTCCGACATGGCGGCCGCCGTCGAGTCGGCCCGTACCACCTACCTCTCCGCGGCTCGGCGCAAGGATCTCGGGCTCAGCTACTCGCGCGAGGCGAGCATCGCCAAGATGGTGGCGACCGACAACGCGATGAAGGTGACCACCGACGCCGTCCAGGTGCTGGGTGGCTACGGCTACACCAGGGACTTCCCCGTCGAGCGGTTCATGCGCGAGGCGAAGGTCATGCAGATCTTCGAGGGCACCAACCAGATCCAGCGCATGGTGATCGCCCGGCATCTCGATCAGGGCTCCGCCGGCGAGCTGATCTGTCGCGCCTAGGCCCAGGGGTCCTCGCGTCGCCACACGGTCGGGAGATGGAGCGAGACCCCGTCCTCGGCGGCGAGTCGGCGCAGCCGGCGTGCGGTGCGGTCGAGGTCATCCACCGCATAGGGGAGCGCGACCAGCGGCTTGCTCAGCGGTCGGAAGAAGTTGTCCCAGTGGGTGAGGACCACGCGTCTCGCACCCACGAGGCGCACGGTCTGCGCCCAGTACTCGTCGATGTACGCGTCGGATTGGTGCCCCAGCTGGCCGACGCCGAGATACGCCACGTCGGCTCGCCACCCATCGAGCGAACCCTCGACATAGCCGGCACTGCCCTGGACCAGGGCGCTGCGACCGCTGGCGTGGGTCACCCGGATCGACCACGCCTCGCCGCATCGGTACGCCGATGCCCGTGCAGGCGGCTCAACCGGCGCATCGATCGTCCCGGGATAGCGATCCGGCGGGCAGTGCGTACCGGCGACGAAGTCGAGCGCGAAGGCACCGAGGCTCACCTGGTCACCGGAGGCCACCGTGCGGATCCGCTTCGAAGGCAGACCTGCGCCGAGTCCGAGGTTGGAGGTCGACGACCCGCCGATCAGCAGGGCCTCCGTGCGTCTCGCGACATCGGCCGAGTCCTGCGCATGGTCGAAGTGGCTGTGGACGGGAACGACGGCCTCGAGCGTCGGCGGTGTCCGCCGACGAAGACCGAGTCGCTCCAGCGCGGCCTCGATGCGTGCGGCATGGGGAGTGAGCCGTCCGAAGGCGACGGTGCGCAACGGCGGCCGGGAGAAGAAGCCATCGACGAGCACGGCGGACCGCCCGTCGCTGAAGAGCAGCGTGGAGACGCCGGCGAAGGTGACCGCCAGGTCTCCCGCGGCCGGCGGGACGTCGAAGCCGATGCCGATTCCGTGTACATCCGGCTTCCCGAGGCGCGGGCGCGTCATGGCTCGATCCTGACATGGACAGCGGAGGAGGGCACGCTGCATCCTCGCCTCATGTGCTTCTCGGCGTCGATGGATCTGACGGCCGGCATGCTGGTGACCGGCATGGGGGTCGACGCCCTCAGTCACGTCACCCGGCGCGAGCAGAAGCCGCTGGCGGCGCTCCCGCTGGTCCTCGGCATCCACCAGCTCGTCGAGACTGTCGTCTGGTGGCGCGTCGATGGTCAGGCCTCCGCTCAGGCATCGGCCGTCGCGGTGTTCGCCTACCTGCTCATCGCACTGGGCATCGTGCCGCTGCTCGTGCCCTACGCGTTCCTGCGTCTCCGGCTCACGGGACCAGCCCTCGGCTGGCTCTGCCTGGCAGCCGGCGTGGCCACGACCTGCTTGAACATGTGGGGGATGGGGCATGGCCCGATGACGGCCCACCAGGACGGACGTCATCTGGCCTACGACGTGACCGTCCCGTACTCGCAGATCGGCTTGCCCCTCTACGTGATCGCGACCTGCCTGCCGGCGATCGTCGGGCGCTCGCACCTGATCAGGCTCTTCGGTGTGATGAACCTGATCGTGGTCTCGACGCTGGCCGCGATCGCGCAGAGCGGCGTCGTCTCGTTGTGGTGTGTCTGGGCGGCGGTGACGAGCTTCCTGATCTGTGCCTATCTGCGCCGGGAGGCGCGCACGCAAAAGAGTGCGCCCGCCCCCGAGGTGGGAGCGGGCGCCTGAATCGGTGCCAGTGACCGCTCAGTGGTGTCCGAGGCGGTCGTTGAGCTGCTGCTCCACCGACCCAGCAGCGCTGGTCAAGGGGATGACGGTAGCCGCGACGAAGATCAGACCGGTGAGGAACACCAGCCAACCCGACCAGCCGACGCTTCCTCCGTCGTAAGTCAGCCCCCGCAGCAGAACGAGGAACCACCCGAGCGCTGCCGCGGCAGCCGTGATGAGAGGCCATGGTGCGCCCACGGGAAGAACGGATGGCTGCAACGCCTTGAGCGCCACCAAGACTGCCGCGACCAGCGCGATCAGAAGTCCGAGAACCGCGTAGCTGTGCCACGCGCTGATGCCGAAGGTTCCGAAAGGACCGACGTCCACCGTGCGGAAGCGGGAGAAGAAGGAGAAAAGGAAGAAGAGCGCGGCCGATCCGAGCGCGATCTTGTCGAAGATGTTCAAAGTGCCCGCGTTGAAGGTAGGAGCCTGGCCCCGGGGCGAGCTCGGCGGTGGGTTCGGTGCTTCGTATGACATGACTGCCCCTCACGTATGTCTCTGACACGCCGGCCAGGATGGCCGCACCTCTCAGATTAGAACCAGCTGAGCGTCCTGAACATCACCGCGACGGCTTCGTCGGGCGCCGATCTCTCAGCCGACGAACGCCCGCTCGATGATCGGTGCGAGGTCGATTCCGGGAGGCAGCGTCCCGAACACCGTGCCCCAATCGCCTCCCAGCCGCGTGGCGCAGAACGCGTCGGCGAGAGCGGCCGGGGAGTGCCGCAGCACCTGCGAGCCCTGGAAGACCAGCGCCAGCTGCTCCACGATGCGCCGCGCGCGCAGCTCGATGTCATCGAAGGAGGTGAGCTCCTTCTTCACCCGGTCGAGCGCATCGTCGTAGTGCGTGTTGAGGCCCGCGGTCAGCTCCGCCTCGGCGAAGAACGCGTCCAGACTCTCCGGCTCGCGGGCCAGAGCACGCAGCGCGTCCAGCGCGGCCACGTTCCCGGAGCCTTCCCAGATCGAGAGCAGGGGCAGCT
>JBQCJL010000238.1:0-25009 GCA_051952795.1 Marmoricola sp. | reverse complement strand
CGGTGATCCTCTTCGTCGTCGTGCCACTGCTCGTGGTTCCGCGTGAGTCCAACCCGTTGTTCTCCGCACTCCTCACCGTGGTGATCCTGGCCAGCTTCGTCTGGCTGGGATCCTCAGCCGCGATCCGCACCGCCAAGCTGCGCATGCGCCTGCCGGCGCTCCAGGCGCGGCAGCTGGCGCGCCCGGTCATCGTGGTTCCGGGCGATCTCTCCATCGCCGAGGCGGTCAGGCGCGCGGGTGAGGCGCAAGCCGGTGGCATCCTCACGCACGCCAGCGACGACTCGCTCACCGGCATCGTCAGCGAGTCCGCGCTGCTTGCCGTTCCGGAGCGACAGCGACCCTGGCAGGCGATCAGCACGGTGGCCCGCCGGGTCGAGGACGGGCTCGTGCTCGCCGCCGACATCGGCGGACAGGAGCTGGTGGCCGCCATCGGCAACCTTCCCGCGGAGGAGTACGTGCTCGTGGAGCCGGACCGCAGCATCTATGGCGTTCTGGTGACCCGCGACGTCGACCGCGCGTACCGCGCCGCAACTCATGGCAAGCAAGGAGAAGGAGCACGTTGAGCGACAACACGTGGTCGGGGGTTCGCCGAGGACCGCTGGTCGAGGGCGAATGGGTCCGACTGGTCGACGCCAAGGGCCGGCGGCACAACATCTGTCTCGAGGCGGGCCGGCGCTTCCACACGAATCGCGGCGGGATCGAGCACGACGACCTGATCGGGCGTGACGAGGGCTTCACCATCACCTCGACGTCGGGCGGCGAGTACCTGGTGTTCCGTCCGCTCCTGAGCGAGTTCGTGGTCTCGATGCCGCGGGGCGCCGCCGTCGTCTACCCCAAGGACGCCGCGCAGATCGTGGCCATGGCCGACATCTATCCGGGCGCGACCGTCGTCGAGGCAGGAGCGGGGTCGGGTGCCCTGAGCTGCTCGCTGCTGCGGGCGGTCGGGCCGGCAGGCCGACTGCTGTCCTTCGAGCGCCGCGAGGAGTTCGCCGAGGTCGCTCGTCGCAACGTCACCCAGTTCTTCGGCGGCGAGCACCCCGCCTGGACACTGACCCTGGGCGACCTCGCCGAGGAGCTGCCCAAGGTCGAGGCCCAGAGCATCGACCGGATCGTCCTGGACATGTTGGCTCCGTGGGAATGCGTCGACGCCGTCGCCCACGCGCTGGCCCCCGGGGGGATGGTCATCGGCTACGTCGCGACCACCACCCAGCTGGGCCGCTTCACCGAGACGCTGCGCGCCCACGGCGAGTTCACCGAGCCGCAGCCATGGGAGACGCTGGTGCGGGAATGGCACGTCGAAGGCCTGGCGGTACGGCCCACGCACCGGATGAACGGCCACACCGGATTCCTGGTGACCTCACGTCGGATGGCGCCCGGAAACGCCGCGCCGCGCAAGAAGAGGCGCCCGGCTCCCGGCGCCTACGGCGTCGACTACTCCGGGCCACGCCCCGCCGATCTGCCGGACCTCGTGGCGGACGAGCGTTTCGACGCATAACCGTTCGCGCTACGCGCTAGTGTCACGAATGACACAGCGACACCAAGAGATACCTTGGCAAAGAGGTGATCGGTTATGGCAGACGACCCCAGGCTCGTCGACGTACAGCGATCGCTCGCGGCCGTCACGGCCCAGAACGAGCGACTCGCCCAGACGCTGCGCGATGCGCGCGAGCAGATCATCACCCTCAAGGAAGAGGTCGACCGGCTCGCTCAGCCACCCGCCGGCTTCGGCACGCTGCTGCACACCAACTAGGACGGCACGCTCGACATCATCACCGGTGGTCGCAAGCTGCGGGTGAACGTGAGCCCCAACGTGGACGTCGCCGACTTGAAGTTCGGCCAGGAGCTCATGCTCAACGAGGCCCTGAACGTGGTGGACGCCTTCGCCTTCGAGACCGTGGGCGAGGTGGTCATGCTCAAGGAGCTGCTCGCCGACGGGGAGCGAGCCCTGGTCATCGGCCACACCGACGACGAGCGCGTCGTCCGACTGGCCGCACCGCTCCTGGACGAGCCGTTGCGCGCGGGCGACTCCCTGCTGCTGGACGCCAAGACCAACCACGTCTACGAGCGCGTGCCGAAGTCCGAGGTCGAGGAGCTCGTCCTCGAAGAGGTGCCGGACATCGACTACTCGGCGATCGGCGGTCTCAGCGGCCAGATCGAGCTGATCCAGGACGCCGTCGAGCTGCCGTACCTCTATCCGGAGCTGTTCGTCGAGCACCAGCTCAAGCCGCCCAAGGGCATCCTGCTCTACGGCCCGCCAGGCTGTGGCAAGACGCTGATCGCCAAGGCGGTGGCGAACTCGCTCGCCAAGAAGGTGGCGGCCAAGGAGGCCGCGGCGCGCGGTGAGAGCTACAACCCGGGTGAAGCGCGCTCGTTCTTCCTCAACATCAAGGGACCCGAGCTCCTCAACAAGTACGTGGGGGAGACGGAGCGGCACATCCGGCTGATCTTCCAGCGGGCGCGCGAGAAGGCCAGTGCCGGCACTCCGGTGATCGTGTTCTTCGACGAGATGGACTCGCTCTTCCGGACCCGCGGGTCCGGGGTCTCGTCCGACGTCGAGAACACCATCGTCCCGCAGCTGCTCAGCGAGATCGACGGCGTGGAGTCGCTGGAGAACGTCCTGGTCATCGGGGCGTCCAACCGCGAGGACATGATCGACCCTGCCATCCTGCGGCCCGGCCGCCTGGACGTGAAGATCAAGATCGAGCGCCCGGACGCGGAGTCGGCACGCGACATCTTCTCGAAGTACCTGGTGCCCGAGCTCCCGCTCCACACCGACGACCTCGCCGAGTTCGGGGGCGATCGCCAGGAGTGCGTGGACGCGATGATCCGCGCGTCGGTGGAGCGGATGTACACCGAGTCCGAGGAGAACCGGTTCCTCGAGGTCACCTACGCCAATGGAGACAAGGAGGTCCTGTACTTCAAGGACTTCAACTCCGGCGCCATGATCCAGAACATCGTGGACCGCGCCAAGAAGATGGCGATCAAGGACTTCCTCGAGAACCAGCAGCACGGCGTGCGCGTCCAGCACCTCCTGCGGGCGTGCGTCGACGAGTTCAAGGAGAACGAGGACCTTCCGAACACCACGAACCCGGACGACTGGGCGCGGATCTCGGGCAAGAAGGGCGAGCGGATCGTCTTCATCCGCACGCTCATCACCGGCAAGCAGGGCACCGAGCCGGGCCGGTCCATCGACAACGTCGCCAACACCGGCCAGTACCTCTAGCCCGCGACCTTGCACATATTGACGCCGAGCTTGCACGTAGTGACGCCGACCTTGCACGTAGTGACGCCGACCTTGCGCTAAGTGCGGGCTAATCTCGAACCATGACCGTGAAGCGCGTGATGGGAACCGAGACCGAGTTCGGCATCTCGGTGCAAGGCATGCCGCGCGCCAACCCGGTCGTCGCCAGTGGCCGCGTGGTGAACTCCTACGCCTCCTCGCTGAAGCATGTGAAGCAAGCCCGCTGGGACTACGAGGAGGAGTCGCCGCTGCGCGACGCCCGGGGCTTCGACATGTCCCGGCAGGTCGCCGACGCGAGCCAGCTCACGGACGAGGACAACGGCCTCGCCAACCTGATCCTGACCAACGGCGCGCGGCTCTACGTCGATCACGCCCATCCCGAGTACTCCTCGCCTGAGGTGACCAATCCGCGCGATGCTGTGATCTGGGACAAGGCGGGGGAGCTCATCGCGCTGGAGGCCTGTCGTCTCGCCGCCGACAGCGGTCAGACGATCGTGCTCTACAAGAACAACACGGACAACAAGGGCGTCTCCTACGGATCCCACGAGAACTACCTCGTCCAGCGGGCCACGCCCTTCGCCGACCTGGTGCGGTACCTCACGTCGTTCTTCGTGTCGCGCCAAGTGGTCTGCGGGGCCGGCCGCGTCGGCATCGGCCAGGACGGCAACGGTCATGGCTTCCAGCTCACCCAGCGGGCGGACTTCTTCGAGGTCGAGGTAGGTCTGGAGACCACACTGAAGCGGCCGATCATCAACACCCGCGACGAGCCCCACGCCGACCCCGATCGCTATCGACGCCTGCACGTCATCATCGGCGACGCGAACCTCGCCGAGACCTCGATCTACCTCAAGGTGGGAACGACCGCCCTCATGCTCGCCATGATTGAGGACGGCTTCCTCACCGACCCGATGACGCTCGCGACACCCGTGGCCTCACTGCGCGCCGTGTCGCACGACCCGACCTTGAAGCATCAGGTGGAGCTCACCGACGGCCGCTCCATGACGGCGCTCCAGATGCAGTGGGAGTTCCACAACACCGCAGCCAAGTACGTCGCGCACAAGTACGGCTACGACGTCGATGCCCCGACGCGCGACGTGCTGAGCACCTGGGAGTCGGTCCTCACCAAGCTGGAGCGCGATCCGATGGAGTGCGCCAACGAGTTGGACTGGGTCGCCAAGCTGCAGCTCCTGGAGTCGTACCGGGAACGCGACGGCCTCGACTGGGACAGCGCCAAGCTCGCCCTCGTCGACCTGCAGTACAGCGATCTCCGCCCGGAGCGGGGCCTCTACCAGCGCCTCGTGGCGCGCGGTCGGATGAAGCGGATCGTCACGGACGAGGAGATCGCTCGGGCCGTGACGGAGCCGCCCGAGGACACCCGTGCCTACTTCCGTGGTCGCTGCCTGGCCAAGTTCCCCGAGGAGATCGCCGCCGCGTCCTGGGACTCGGTGATCTTCGACGTGCCCGGCCACTCGACTCTTCAGCGGATCCCCACCGGCGATCCGCTGCGCGGTACCAAAGCGCATGTCGGCAATCTCATCGACAACTCTTCGAGCGGACAGGCTCTGATCGAGGCCCTGACCCGCTAAGTTCGCTGTATGGCGCAAGAACACAAGCAGCCGCACCGCTCCAGTGGCTCGGAGGCGGCCGACGAAGTTGAGACCTCCGCGACAGAGGAGGACGGGAACCTCACCGAGCGCAAGGAGCAGCTCGACGAGGACATCGACGCGATCCTGGACGAGATCGACGAGGTGCTGGAGTCGAACGCGGAGGACTTCGTGAAGTCCTTCGTCCAAAAGGGCGGCCAGTGAGCAGTTCTTCGGACGCGCGACTCGCCCCAGCGTTCTTCGCTCCCGGCTCGCCGTCGTTCGCGGACTTCCTCGGCCAGGTCGCGCCCGACCTCGTCTCCTCGCGCATGAGTGCGCTGTCCACGAGCGGTGAGGGCCTAGCGCCGCACGGCACCACCATCGTCGCGGCCACGTTCGAAGGCGGCGTCGCCATCGCGGGCGACCGCCGCGCCACCATGGGCAGCATGATCGCCCAGCGCGACATCGAGAAGGTCTTCTCGGCCGACGAGTACTCGGCTGTCGGCATCGCCGGCACCGCCGGACTGGCCATCGAGCTGGTGCGCCTCTTCCAGACCGAGCTCGAGCACTACGAGAAGATCGAGGGCACCACCCTCTCGATGGACGGCAAGGCGAACCGGCTCGCCAGCCTGATCCGCGGCAATCTCGGCCTGGCGATGCAGGGACTCGCCGTGGTCCCGCTCTTCGTGGGAGCCGATCTGGCGTCCAGCAGAGGCCGCATCTTCAGCTACGACGTCACCGGCGGTCGTTACGAGGAGTCGGACTTCCACGCCGTCGGGTCGGGATCGGTCTTCGCGCGCGGCTCCCTCAAGAAGCTGTACCGCTCCGGCCTCGACGCGGGAACGGCCGTCGAGGTGCTGGTCCAAGCGCTCTACGACGCCGCTGACGACGACTCGGCCACCGGCGGTCCGGATCTGACCCGTCGGATCTTCCCGGTGGTGCACGTGATCACCCCGGAGGGCCAGAACCGCCTCACGGACGCCGAGGTCGGCGCGATCGCCGATCGCGTCGTCGCCGGTCGACTGCGGAACCCCGATGGACCGCACGCGCCGCTGGACGGAGGTGCCTCGGCATGAGCGAGCTCTGCGAGCGAATCATTCAACGCAGTGCATTCCGTGCCTCATGGGCGCCCGGAGCGAAGCGAGGACGCCCATGAGCATGCCGTTCTACGTCTCGCCCGAGCAGCTCATGAAGGACCGCTCGGACTTCGCGCGCAAGGGCATCGCTCGCGGGCGCTCGGTCGCGGTCGTCCAGTACGCCGACGGCGTGCTCTTCGTCTCGGAGAATCCCTCGGAGGCGCTGCACAAGGTCAGCGAGATCTACGACCGGATCGCCTTCGCGGCCGTGGGTCGCTACAACGAGTTCGAGAACCTGCGCATCGCGGGCGTCCGCCTCGCCGATATGCGGGGCTACGCCTACGACCGAGCCGACGTCACCGGTCGCGGCTTGGCCAACGCCTACGCTCAGACCCTCGGCACGATCTTCTCCTCGGGAGGGGAGAAGCCCTACGAGGTCGAGATCTTCGTGGCGGAGGTCGGCAATGCCGGCTCCGAGGACCAGATCTTCAGGCTGACCTTCGACGGACAGGTCGCCGACGAGCAGGGCTTCGCGGTGATGGGCGGTGCGACGGAACCGGTCACGGCCTACCTCTCGGAACACTTCACCGCCGACCTCCCGCTAGCGGATGCCGTCCGCCTGGCGGTCGCTGCGCTGGGTCACGGTGACGGAGCGACGCGGACGATCCCGGTCGACGATCTGGAGGTCGCGGTCCTCGACAGGACCCGCATCCAGCCGCGGAAGTTCCGACGCCTCAGTGACCGCGAGCTCGCCGGGATCCTGACGGTCTGAGAGGGAGGACGGCTGATGGACCGGCGCATCTACGGCATCGAGAACGAGTACGGAGTCACCTGCACGTTCCAGGGCCAGCGCCGGCTTTCTCCCGACGAGGTCGCGCGGTACCTGTTCCGCAAGGTGGTGAGCTGGGGCCGCAGCAGCAACGTGTTCCTCCGCAATGGCGCGCGTCTGTACCTGGACGTCGGAAGTCATCCCGAGTACGCGACGCCGGAATGTGACGACATCGTCGAGCTCGTCACGCACGACAAGGCGGGGGAGCGGATCCTCGAGGGCCTGCTCGTCGACGCGGAGCAGCGCCTTCGCGACGAGGGCATCGCCGGCGACATCTACCTGTTCAAGAACAACACCGACTCCGCGGGCAACTCCTACGGATGCCACGAGAACTATCTGGTCGGCCGAGCGGGGGAGTTCAGCAAGCTCGCGGATCTGCTCATCCCGTTCCTGGTGACGCGCCAGCTGATCTGCGGCGCAGGCAAGGTGAGTGTGGGCGCACGCGGAGCGACCTACGGGATCAGCCAGCGCGCGGAGCACATCTGGGAGGGCGTCTCCAGCGCGACCACGCGGAGTCGACCCATCATCAACACCCGCGACGAGCCGCACGCCGATGCCGAGCGCTTCCGGCGCTTGCACGTGATCGTCGGCGACTCGAACATGAGCGAGACCACCACGATGCTCAAGGTGGCCTCCTGCGACCTCGTCCTGCGGATGATCGAGGACGGCGTGGTGATGCGCGACATGACCATCGAGAATCCGATCCGCGCGATCCGCGAGATCTCCTCCGACATGACCGGGCGCCGCTCCATCCGGCTGGCGAACGGCCGCGAGGCCAGCGCCCTCGACATCCAGCATGAGTACCTGAACAAGGTCATGGACTATGTGGACCGTCGTGGGATGCGGACGCCCACCATCGATCGCAGTCTGGATCTGTGGGAACGCGCGCTCCGGGCGATCGAGAAGGACGACCTCAGCCTCGTCGAGCGCGACATCGACTGGGTGATCAAGTACAAGCTGATCGAGCGCTACCGAGCCCAGCACGGATTGCCGCTCTCGAGCCCGCGCATCCAGCAGCTCGACCTCGCGTACCACGACATCAACCGGGAGCGGGGGCTCTACTACCTCCTCGAGAAGCGCGGAGCGGTCACGAGGGCCACGACCGACCTGGCGATCTACCATGCCAAGACCATCCCACCGCAGACCACCCGTGCCCGGCTGCGAGGCAACTTCATCAAGAGGGCGACCGATCGGCACCGCGACTTCACCGTCGACTGGGTGCACCTGAAGCTGAACGACCAGGCCCAGCGCACCGTCCTGTGCAAGGACCCGTTCCGATCCCAGGACGAGCGCGTCGAGAGGCTCATCGACGGCATCTAGTACCGGAGGTTGAGGAGGTGCGCCGCGCCGTCACGAAACCTCTGTAACCTCAACCCGTGTTCCTCGCTTCGCTCGTCAACGGGATCTCGGCCACTCGGCCTCGAGAAGCAAGCTTCTCGGGCACTCGGTAGCCTCAATCCGTGAGTGCGCAGAAGGCCGAGCGGTTGATGAACCTCTTCATCCTGCTTCTGGTCAGTCGTCACTACGTGAGCAAGGACCAGATCCGCGAGACGATCGAGGACTATCGCACCTCCACCTCCGACGACGCCTTCGAGAAGAAGTTCGAGCGCGACAAGGAGGAGCTGCGCGCGATCGGCATTCCCATCGAGGTCGGCACCTTCGACCAGTTCTTCTCCGACGAGGTCGGCTACCGCATCCAGCGCGACGCCTATGAGCTCCCGGACATCGAGTTCACCTCCGAGGAGGTGGCCATCCTCGGTCTGGCGGCCCGCGTCTGGGAGCACGCCGGGCTGGCCGCGTCGACGGCCGACGCCGTGCTCAAGCTCCGGACGGCCGGACAGGTGGCCGACACGGAGATCCTGGACACGGTCCACCTGCGGCTGCCGACACTCGAGGCGGCCTTCGACCCGATGCTGCGCGCGACCCGGGAACGGATCCCGGTTCGCTTCGACTACCGACGCCCGGGCGCGGCGACCAAGGAGACCCGCCGTCTGCAGCCCTGGGGAGTGATCACGTCTCAGGGCCGGTGGTACGTCATCGGCTACGACGTCGCTCGTGACGCGCCGCGCATGTTCCGGTTGAGCCGGATCCTCGGGGAGGTCGTCGACGACGGTCGCCCGGACTCCTACGAGGTTCCCGCGGGCACGGATGTGCGAGCCCTGAGTCGCTCGCTGGCGCCGGCGCCGTCGGAGGACGTGCAGGTCGAGGTTCTCGCCCGCAGCGGCGGCGCTACCGGCCTGCGCCGATGGGCTCGTGCGAGCGGTCCCAGTGATCGGCCCGGCTGGGATCGCCTGGAGCTGGTCGGCCGATCGGAGCGTGAGCTCGTCGGAACGCTGCTGGGCTACGGCGACGCGGTCGAGGTTCTGGCTCCTGCCTCGGTGCGGGACGCCGTCGTCGAGGGGATCGGGGAGCTGCTCGCGGCCCAGGGAGGGACAGCGTGAGCAATGCACGCGACCAGCTGACCCGGATGCTCGCGCTGGTGCCCTACCTGCAGCGGGGCAAGGACGTCAGCCTCAGCCAGCTCGCCGAGGAGTTCCAGACGTCGCCCGCCACCATCGTCAAGGATCTGCGCGTGCTGTGGATGTGCGGTCTTCCGGGCTTGGCGGGCGGATCGATGATCGACATCGACTTCGAGGCCTTCGAGAACGACCCCGACGGCGTCGTGAGGATCGACAACGCCGACTACCTGACGCGGCCGATGCGCTTGGACTCGACCCAGGCCGCCGCGCTCGCGGTCGCGCTGCGCACGCTCCGTGACGGGAGCGATGCCGAGGTCGTCGAGGTCATCGACGGGGTGCTGTCCAAGCTCGAGGATGCCACCAGCGAGGCCGGGTCGGCCGTCATCGCAGCCGCGGAGGAGCGCAACGCGGACCAGGTGGCGAGGCTCGCGCATCTCAGAGCGCAGCTGGGCAGTGCGATCTCCTCCAACCGTCAGGTGCGCATCGCCTACTACGTGCCGGCCCGCGACGAGATGACGACGCGTCGCGTCGAGCCGCAGGCCGTCGTCGATCGGGACGGACACAGCTACCTGGACGCGTGGTGCCATGCCGCCGAGGCGCAGCGTCTCTTCCGCCTCGACCGGATCGACAGCGTCGACATCCTCGACGACACCCGCACCCGCCCGACGGCCGCTCGGTCGCTGTCGCCGGAGCTGTTCGAGGCCTCCGAGTCGCACACGCTGGTGACCATCCACGTCACCGACCGGGCACGCTGGGTCGCCGACTACTACCCGGTCGAGGGCTCCACGGAGGTCGCCGACGGTGGTCTCGACATCACCATGCGCGTGGCCGACCAGCAGTGGCTCTTCCGCACTCTGTTGGGCATGGCACCACACGGGACGCTGCTCGCGCCGCAGGAATGGGCCCAGCAGTTCCATGAGCACGTCGCCGCCGTCGCCGCGCTGTACGCCGAAGGTGGCCGAGGATGAGCATCAAGGGCGTTGTGGGGGTCTTCCGCGGACCGCAGGGACCCGTCGGCGAGGGCGGTCAGATGGCCCTCATCGACCACTTCCGCGAGCTCCGGGCGCGATTGCTGCGCGTGGGCCTGGCCCTGCTGATCGTTTTCATCGTGGCCTTCGTCTACTACAGCCATCTCTTCGAGTTGCTGCTGCATCCGTACAACGAGGCCCGCGCGATCCTGGAGAAGGAACACAAGAACTCGCTGCCGATCATCAACGGCGTCTCCGGAGCACTGTCGCTCCAGTTCAAGCTCTGTGGTCTGGCGGCCGTGATCATCACCTCGCCCTACTGGCTCTACCAGCTCTGGGCGTTCATCGTTCCGGGCCTCCATGCCAACGAGCGCAAGTGGACTCGGGTCTTCGCCGCCTTCGCGGGTCCGATGTTCCTCATCGGTGTGGCGACCGGCTACTGGGTGCTGCCCAAGGGCCTGGAGGCCCTCATCTCGTTCACGCCGAAGAACGTCCAGAACTTCGTCGACATCTCGTCGTACCTGACGTTCGTGGTGAAGATGCTGCTCGCCTTCGGCATCGCCTTCGAGATCCCGCTCTTCGTGGTGATGCTCAACCTCGCCGGCGTCGTCTCCGGGCGTGCCCTGGCCCGTCAGCGTCCCTGGATCGTCGTCGGGGCCTTCACCTTCGCCGCCTTCGCGTCCCCGGCGCCGGACCCGCTCTCGATGCTCCTGCTCGCCGTGCCGCTGACCGCGCTGTTCCTCATCTCCGAGGTGATCGCCCGGGTCGTGGACCGGCGGCGCGCATCGAGCAAGCCGCAATGGTCCGACGACGAGGCCTCACCCCTCTGAGCGGTCGCATAGGGTGATCCCGTGACCCGCGAGATTGCCGTGTTGACGAACCCGACCTCGGGCAAGGGCCGGGCCGCGGGTCTCGATGACGTGGTGGTCCCGAGGCTCCAGCGTTCGGGCGCATCGGTACGGCGCTTGCAGGGCCGCAACGCCGACGAGGCCCGCGATCTCGCGACCGCTTGCGTCGCGGACGGCATCGACACGCTGGTCGTGGTGGGCGGCGACGGCATGGTCCACCTGGCGATCCAGGCGCTGGCGGAGACCGAGACCGCGCTGGGCGTGGTGCCGGCGGGAACCGGCAACGACGTCTCCCGCTACTTCGGCATCCCGCGCGAGGACACGGCGGCGGCGGTCGACGCGATCGTCGCCGGGAAGACGCGCACGATCGACCTCGGCAGGGTCGGACCCACCTACTTCATCAGCGTCCTGGCCGGTGGTCTGGACGCGATCGTGAACGAGCGGGTCAACCGGATGTCCTGGCCGAAGGGCCAGATGCGCTACAACATCGCCACCATCGCGGCGCTGCGGTCCTTCGAGCCGATCGCCTACCGGGTGGAGATCGACGGCGAGGAGCTCGCCTTCTCCGCCACGACGCTGGCGGTGGGCAACACCAGCTCCTACGGCGGTGGCATGCGGATCGCCGAGGGCGCGGACGCCGAGGACGGGCTTCTCGACCTGGTGGTGATCGGTCCGGGCACGACCCGCGAGCTCCTGACCACCTTCCCGCTCGTCTTCAAGGGGACCCACGTCAACCATCCGAAGTTCCACCGGTGGCGCGGCAAGAGGATCACCATCGTGGCATCGGGCATCACCGCCTATGCGGACGGCGAGCCGATCGCGCCCCTGCCGCTCACCGTGGAAGTCGTCCCCTCAGCGTTGCGGATCATCACTCCGTGAGCAGCCTCAGGTCGCGCGATCCTCGCTACGCGACCTTCCTCGAGGGGCTGTCGTTCAAGCCTGATCCGTTCCAGGAGCAGGCGTGCGCGGAGCTCGCCGACGGGCATTCGGTCCTGGTCGCCGCCCCGACCGGCTCGGGCAAGACGCTGGTCGGCGAGTTCGCCGTGCACCTGGCGCTGGAACGTGGACGCAAGGCCTTCTACACCACCCCGATCAAGGCGCTGTCCAACCAGAAGTTCCATGAGCTGCAGCAGAAGTACGGCACTGAGCGCGTGGGCCTGCTCACCGGCGACAACGCGATCAACGGCGATGCGCCCGTGATCGTGATGACCACCGAGGTGCTGCGCAACATGCTCTACGAGGGGTCCCGGGCTCTCAACGGGCTGGCCTTCGTCGTCATGGACGAGGTGCACTACCTGGCCGACCGTTCGCGTGGTGCCGTCTGGGAGGAGGTGATCATCCACCTTCCGGAGTCGGTGGCGATCGTGGCCCTCTCCGCCACCGTCAGCAACGCCGAGGAGTTCGGCGACTGGCTGGCCACCGTGCGCGGATCGACCCGGACGATCCTCGAGGAGACCCGGCCGGTACCGCTGTATCAGCACGTCGTGGTCGGCAAGCGGATGTATGACCTCTTCGATGGTGACGCTCCGCCCACCAATCGCCATGAGCACCCGAAGGTGAACCCGGAGCTGCTCCGCGTGGCGCGAGACGACTGGGCCAGTCGTCAGATGCGTGATCGCCGGTCACCGCGGGGGAGCGGGGGCAAGGGGCAGCGCAACGTCGGCAACGGTCGCCGCGTCTGGATCCCGTCGCGCACCGACATCGTCGATCAGCTGGACCGCGCGGGCCTGCTGCCGGCCATCGTCTTCATCTTCAGCAGGGCAGGCTGTGATGCGGCGGTGCAGCAGTGCCTGCACAGCAATCTGCGGTTGACCACTCCTGCCGAGGCCAAGGAGATCCTGCGGTACGTCGAGGAGCACTGCGCGCATCTGCCGGACGAGGATCTGGAGATCCTGGGCTACGCGGAGTTCGCCGAGGCGCTGAGTCGTGGCGTCGCGGCTCACCATGCCGGCATGCTGCCCGCGTTCAAGGAGTGTGTCGAGGAGCTCTTCGTCCGCGGCATGTGCCGCGTCGTGTTCGCCACGGAGACGCTCGCGCTCGGCATCAACATGCCGGCTCGGTCGGTCGTCATCGAGAAGCTCACCAAGTGGAACGGCGACACCCATGCCGACATCACGCCCGGGGAGTACACACAGCTGACCGGGCGCGCGGGGCGCCGGGGCCTCGACGTCGAGGGCCACGCCGTGGTCCTCTGGCAGCCCGGCGTGGACCCCAAGGAGGTCGCCGGGCTGGCCTCCACCCGCACCTATCCGCTGAAGTCGTCGTTCCGACCGACGTACAACATGGCGGTCAACCTGGTCCACCAGTTCGGGCACGACCGCGCCCGCACGCTGCTGGAGTCGTCCTTCGCGCAGTTCCAAGCGGATCGGGCCGTGGTGGGCCTGGCCGCACAGCTGCGGAAGTCCGAGGACGCGCTGCAGGGCTATGCCGAGGCCGCGACCTGCGATCACGGTGACTTCATGGAGTACGCCCGGCTCCGCCGTGAGCTCTCCGACGTGGAGTCCCGTGAGGTCAAGATGCGGCGCGAGCAGGGACGGGCCGAGGTGTCGATGTCCCTGGAGCAGCTGCGCCCGGGCGACATCATCATGGTGACGAACGGTCGCTACGCGGGATACGCCCTCGTGCTCGACGGCGGCAATCGAGCCGATCGTGATGGCCCCCGGCCCTTCGTGCTCACCGCGGATCGACAGGCGCGTCGGCTCAGCGTCCTGGACTTCAACGAGCCGGTGACCTCGCTGGGCGTGATCCGCATTCCCAAGGGCTTCTCGGCCCGCAATCCGCAGGCCCGTCGCGATCTGGTGTCGACGTTGCGCAACCGCACCCACGGCTTCACGCCGCCTCGGGAGGAGCGACCGAGGACCCGCGCACGGAATCCCGTCGCGGACGAGCGCATCGCCGAGATCCGTGCCGCACTGCGCGCCCATCCGTGCCACGACTGCCCCGATCGCGAGGACCACGCTCGCTGGGCCGAGCGGTGGTTCAAGCTCGAGCGCGATGCAGCGGTGTTGCGACGCCGCATCGAGCAGCGCACCAACAGCATCGCGCGCCGCTTCGACCGAGTGTGCGAGGTGCTCGGAGAGCTGGACTACCTCACTGGCGAGGAGGTCACCGACCGCGGCCGCCTTCTCATGGGCATCTACAACGAGCTCGACCTGGTCGTGGCGGAGTGCCTGCGCCGCGAGTTGTGGGTCGAGCTCGACGCCTCCGGCCTGGCCGCCGTGCTCTCGACCCTCGTCTTCGAATCACGCCGCGGCGACGACACCGATCCGCCGCGCCTTCCGAAGGCAGCGGCCGGCGAGGCGATCGCCACCATGCAGCGCCTGGCCCGGGACCTCGACCAGATCGAGCGGTCCCATGGGCTGGAGTCCGCCCGGGGGCTCGATCCCGGACTCGCCTGGGCGGCCTTCCGCTGGGCCGAGGGTGACGAACTGGAGGACGTTCTCGACGTCTGCGGCCTGGCAGCAGGCGACTTCGTGCGGTCGATCAAGCAGGTGCTCGACCTTGCGGGGCAGGTCGCCGACGCGGCCAGCGGAACGCCGCTGGCCAAGGTCGCACGCGAGACCAACGTGCGTCTGCGCAGGGGAGTGGTGGCCTACTCCACCGCGCTCGAGTAGTCGCCCTGCAGCACGCCGAGGACGCGCTCGAGCGACGAGCCGAGGCCCCAGCGCTCATCGAGCGCGGCCAGGGCGTCCACGTCCGCAGGCGTCTGCGGACGGGCGAGGCTCACCGCCGGCAACGTGAGCTCCCGCTTGACGGCCACGACCTCCGGCGCCACCGCGAGATAGGGGAGCGCGTCGAGGATGCGGCGTCGGGGGCCGGGACCCATGGCTGACTCCGGGTCGCGAGCCGCTTCCACGATGGCGTCGAGGGTGCCGAACTTGAGGAGCAGCGAGGCCGCCGTCTTCTCGCCGATGCCGGCGACACCGGGGAGGCCGTCGGACGCGTCGCCCCGCATCGTCGCGAAGTCCGCGTACTGACAGGGGAGCACCCCGTACTTGGTCACGACGACCTCGTCGGTGACGCGCTCGTGCCGTCCCACACCACGGGCCGCGTAGAGGACCCGCACGCCGGCAGCATCGTCGACCAGTTGGAACAGATCCCGGTCGCCGGTGACGATGTCCACCGGCATCCCGGCGTTCGTGGCCAGGGTTCCGATGACGTCATCGGCCTCGTGGTCGTCGGCGCCGACCACCGCGATGCCGATCGCCTCCAGCACCTCGCGGATCACCGGGATCTGGAGCTGGAGGGGATCGGGAACCTCCTCCACGTCGCCCTCAGGCCGCTCGGCGACGACGCGGTGCTCCTTGTAGCTCGGGATCAGGGCGACCCGCCACGTCGGACGCCAGTTGTCGTCCCAGCAGCAGACGATCTCCGTGGGCTGGTACTCCTCCACGAGGCGTGCGATGAAGTCGAGCAGGCCGCGAACGGCGTTGACGGGCTCACCGTTGGGCGAGCGGAGGGTGTCCGGGACCCCGAAGAACGCCCGGAAGTACAGCGAGGCGGTGTCGAGCAGCAGTCGGCGCTCGGAGCGATCGGCCATGCACGGACCGTAGCGGATCGCCGGCTCAGTCAGCCTGACTATCATGCGCGAATGCGCTATCCCGCCTCCGACTGCCGCATGGTGGTCGTGGTTCCGACCTACAACGAGGCGGAGAACATCCGAGTGCTCCTCGACCGACTACGGGGCGTCCAGCCGGAGTTCGACGTGTTGGTCGTCGACGACGGATCCCCGGACGGCACCGGCGCGATCGCCGACGAGTACGCGGCGCGGGACGCGGCCATCCACGTGCTGCATCGCAGCGTGAAGGAAGGACTCGGGGCTGCTTACCTCGACGGCTTCGCCTGGGCTCTGGCCCGCGGCTACGACGTGATCGGCGAGATGGATGCGGATGGATCGCATCAGCCCGAGCAGCTCTACCGCCTCCTGGCAGCGCTCCCGGACGCCGACCTGGTGATCGGGTCGCGCTACGTGCCCGGTGGTTCGGTGGTGAACTGGCCACGGCGGCGGGAGTGGCTGTCCCGCGGCGGCAACACCTATATCCGGGCGCTGCTGGGCGTACGGATCCGCGACGTGACGGCCGGCTACCGGCTGTTCCATCGCGACACGCTGCTGGCCATCGACCTCAGCACCGTGGAGTCCACCGGCTATGTGTTCCAGGCCGATCTGGCCTATCGCACGCTGCAGGCCGGACTGACGGTCCGGGAGGTACCGATCGAGTTCGTCGAGCGCGTTCGGGGCAAGTCCAAGATGTCCGCCGACGTCGCCCGGGAGTCGCTCATGCGCATCACCGGATGGGGCATGGAGCAGCGGCGGAACAAGCGCACCCGCGCCGATCGTTAGACAAGCATGAGACGTCCACGGCCCCTGCCGCTGCTCGGTGCTGTCGCCTTGGCGCTGCCGGTGCTGGAGGTCCTCGTGATCATCCGGGTCGGCCATTGGCTCGGTGCCGCCCCGACCTTCCTGCTGCTGGTGGCCGGCGTCCTTCTCGGTGCGTGGCTCATCCGGCGCGAGGGCGAGCGATCCCTACGACACCTGGCCGACGGGCTCCGGCGCGGTTCGCCGAGCACCCGGGGCCTAGCCGACAGCGCGTGGATGGTTCTCGCCGGCGTCCTGTTCATCGTGCCGGGATTCATCACGGACGTCGTCGCCAGCTGTCTGCTGATTCCGTGGACGCGCCGACGGCTCTCCCGCAGGCGCGGCGTCGGGCCGCGACCGCCCCGCACGGACGGCGAGCCCACCGTCGTGCGCGGGGACGTGCTCTAGCGCATCAGCGCGCGGAGGCCTTCTTCTTGGGGCGGTGCAGATGCGCGGGGCCGATCTCGCCGCCGCGGAGCAGCTCCAGACGCTAGGTCAGGATCTCCTCCAGCTCGCCGACGGACCGCCGCTCCAACAGCATGTCCCAGTGGGTGCGGACGGGCTTCTCGACCTTGGGCTCCGGGGGTGCACCCTCGGTACGCAGCGCGATAGCGCCGCAGCGGGGGCACTCCCACTCGGCGGGAACATCCGCCTCGGTGGCGAAGGTCAGCTCGAACACGTGGTTCTGCTCGCAGGAGTATTCGACCTGCTGCCGTGCGGCGAACTCGATGCCACGCTCGTCTTCGAAGGACTGGCCTCCGAGTCGAGCCCCTCGTAGTGACCGATCACTCATCCTGAGCACCTCCCGACGCTTCGTATCCTCATGCGTACTCCTCCCCGGGACATCAGACAAGGGGGTGGACAGCGAGGAAGCCTCTCCACACTCCCATCAACGAGCCAGGGGCGCGGAAGATTCCGCGAGGGGCGTCACACCGCCAGGTCGTAGAAGGGCTCGATGTTCGCGCCCAGCTCGTTGAGGCGCTCAGCGAGGCCCTCGTAGCCGCGGTGGATCACGTAGGTCGACCGCAGCACCGAGGTGCCCTTGCAGGCGAGCATCGCCAGCAGGATGACCACGGCGGGACGCAGCGCCGGGGGACACATCATCTCGGCGCCCGAGAAGTGCGTGGGGCCCTCGATCATCACGCGGTGCGGATCCATGAGCGTCACCTTGGCGCCCAGCTTGCTCAGCTCGGTGAGATAGATCGCCCGGTTCTCGTAGACCCAGTCGTGCAGGAGCGTCTTGCCCTCCGCCACGGCTGCGATCACCGCGAAGAAGGGCAGGTTGTCGATGTTGAGGCCCGGGAACGGCATCGGGTGGATCTTGTCGATGGGCGCGCGGAGCACCGAGTGCAGCGTGGTGATGTCGATCAGACGGGTGCGTCCGTTCAGCGCCATGTACTCGTCGGAGCGCTGGTAGCGGAAGCCCATCTCCTCGAGCACCGCCAGCTCGATCTCGAGGAACTCGATCGGAACCCGGCAGATGGTCACCTCGGAGTCGGTGACGATGGCGGCAGCGAGCAGCGACATCGCCTCGATCGGGTCCTCCGACGGCGCGTAGTCCACGTCCACGTCGATCGACTCGCGACCGGTGATGGTCAGGGTGGTCGTGCCGATGCCCTCGATGTCCACGCCGAGGCGCTGGAGGTAGAAGCACAGGTCCTGGACCATGTAGTTCGAGCTGGCGTTGCGGATCACCGTCGTGGTGGGGGAGAGCGCTGCCGCCATCAGGGCGTTCTCGGTGACGGTGTCACCGCGCTCGGTGAGCACGATGGGCTGGGTGGGCGCCTGGCCGCCGCCCACGTTGGCGTGGTAGTTGCCGTCGGTGGCCTTCACGGAGAGCCCGAACGGACGCAGGGCCGTCATGTGCGGCTCGACCGTCCGGGTGCCCAGGTCGCAGCCGCCGGCGTAGGGGAGATCGAACTCGTCCGACAGGTGCAGGAGCGGCCCCAGGAACATGATGATCGACCGGGTCCGGCGGGCGGCGTCCTCGTCGATGTCGGCCAGGTTGAGCTTCTTCGGGGGCACGATCTCGAGGTCGTTGTCCTCGTTGAGCCAGGTCGTCTGGACGCCCAGGCTGTTCAGGACCTCCAGAAGGCGGTTGACCTCCTCGATGCGGGCGACGCGACGCAGGGTCGTGCGGCCCCGGTTGAGCAGCGCGGCGCACAGCAGGGCCACACCAGCGTTCTTAGAGGTCTTCACGTCGATGCTGCCCTGGAGCGTGGTCGGGCCCGTGACGCGGAGGTGAGCCGGGCCGGTGCCGATGCTCACGATCTGCGAGTCGAGTGCCTCGCCGATCCGGGCGAGCATCTCCAACGACAGGTTCTGATGCCCGCGCTCGATCCGGTTGACGGCACTCTGGCTGGTGTTCAGAACGTCCGCCAGCTGTTGCTGCGTCCATCCGCGGTGCTTGCGAGCGTCACGGATGAGATGGCCGATGCGTGCGAGGTAATCCACCCCACTACGGTATCTCAGATATGAGATATCTGGTAGCGATCACTCGCCGGGCCGGCGGAAGGCGGCCACATTCTCGTATTCACGACGGTGGACCGCTTCCTGGATCTGCTCCAGGTTGTTGCGCAGGAGGTCGGCCACGAACTCGTCCATCCGGGGATCGCCCAGCATGGCGATGAGCACGTGGAGGACCGACTCGCTGATCTGACTGACGACCTTGTCGTAGCCCGGCAGATGCGCGATGACGCCGATGCCGCCGTCCTGACGGATCTTCTCGGCGACCAGAGCCTTGAGGTGGTCCTCGTTCTCGATGATCGCGTCGGAGATGTTGCGGGTGTACTGGCCGGTGCGGATCACGTCGATGACCTCGTCGAGCACCATGACGGTGATCGGTCGCTTCACGACGTCGACGATGCGATCGCTGAGCTGGTTGATGATGCGCAGGCCAGCCGGAGTCCGCAGACCCCGTCGCACCAGCATCGGCGTGATGATGGCCGACGCGATCAGGAGCACCCCGACGGCTGCCACGAGGTACCAGACGTCGCGCCAGCCCTGCGCCAGGAGAAGCGAAGCCACACCCGAACAGTAGAGCTTCGGTGCGGCCTGCGGCGCGCGTAATCTGAACCTGAGGGTTCGAGCGAGGAGGCGCAGCATGCTCACTGGCTTATGGATCGTCCTGGGTTGCTTCGTGCTGGTGGCGCTGGTGACAGCTGTCATCTCGACGACCCGCCGCGGCGACGGCGAGGAACACGACCTCGAGCACCTGGAGCGCGACGCGCATGGCGACCTGTGACGGCGTTTCTCAGGAGCCGTGACGCCGCGGAATCGTTGATTCGCCCTGGTTGCGCCTAGCGTTGCGCTCGTGGATCTCAGCGTACGTAGATTAAGCCGATAATGTACATTATGACATTACGCGTGGATAGGAATCCCCTCTCGTGATCGATCTCGGCGTCCTCGCCGCGACCTTCGGACTCATCTTCGTCTCAGAGCTTCCTGACAAGACCGCGATCGCCAGCCTGGTGCTGGGCACCAAATATCCGTGGCGCTGGGTGTTCGCGGGCGTTGGTGCCGCATTCCTGGCTCATGTGCTGATCGCCGTGGCTGCCGGATCGGTCCTGGCGTTGTTGCCCCAGAAGCCACTGGAGACCGTCGTCGCGCTGCTGTTCCTCGTCGGCGCCGTCCTGATCTGGCGCGAGGGCCTCGACGACGAGGACGACCTGGAGGCACAGGAGGAAGCCGAGTTCGCCGACGCGCCCGAAGCGGGAACGTTCTGGAAGATCGCCACGCTCGGGTTCGGCGTGATCTTCGTGGCCGAATGGGGCGACCTCACCCAGATCATGACGGCCAACCTCGCAGCCAAGTACCACTCTCCGCTGTCGGTCGGCATCGGAGCGACCCTGGGCCTGTGGGGTGTGGGGCTGCTCGCCATCCTCGGCGGCAAGTCGCTGCTGCGCGTGCTGCCGATGAAGTGGATCACCCGGGTCGCCGCCGTGATCATGGTGGCGCTCTGCTTCTACAGCTTCCTCAAGGTCGGTGGCCTCGCCTAGCTTCTCCGGGATGTAACACTGGCCGCATGAGTGAGACGCCCCAGGAACGGCAGAGCCCTCAGGAGAGCCGACCCGAGACGCGACGTCCCGATCCCCTGCGGCAATCGGCTCTGAGCCGCACCTGGGTCGCCCTCAGCGTGTTCGCCGTCGTCCTGTTCCTCATCACGGACTTCGTGCTGCAGAACACGAACTCGGTGCGCGTGTCGTTCCTCTTCTGGAGCGGACACGTGCCCCTGGCCGTGGCTCTCATGATCGCCGTCGCGAGCGGCATCCTGGTGACGTCGCTGGCAGGAACGGTGCGGATCCTCCAATTGCGACGTCGCGTGCGGCAGGACCGCAAGAAGCGCTAGCGCCCGCTCTCGACCCGGTCCGCGATCCGGTGGGTGAAGACCGCGATGTGCGCGATCGCCTGCGCGGCCTCGGGAAGGATGCCTGCAGCGGCCTGGAAGACGTGGGCCTGGTTGTCCCAGACCTGCACCTCGACGGGAACGCCGGCAGCCGCCAGCAACGACCCCATGCTGAGCGCCTCCGCATGGAGGATCTCGGCGGAGCTGGTCTGGATCAGCGTGGGCGGGAGGTCGGCGAGCTCGGACTGCGCGGGACCGATGAAGGGCCAGACTCCCCCGCTGCGCTCCTGGGCACGCCGCACCATCGTCGTGAACGCGCGGAGCGCACGGGGGCTGAAGATGGTCTCGCCCCCAGGTCGCTTGTCGATGCCGCGGGCGAGGTGGTCCAGCTCGATCAGGGGTGACAGCGCGACGATGCCGCCGGGCATCGGGTAGCCGTTCTCGCGAGCGGCGAGCGCGACCATGAAGGAGAGGAATCCGCCCGCCGAGTCGCCGAAGAGGATGACGTCGCGCGGGTCGTCGACCAGGGTGAGCGCGTACACGTAGGCATCGAGCGCATCGCTGACCGAGGCCTCGACACTGTACAGCGGCAGGTGGCGGTACTGCGGGACCACCATGCGCATGCGGGAGGCCCCCGCGATCCGCGCGACCAGCGATCGGTGGAGGTGCCGGCCACCGACCAGCAGCGCTCCCCCGTGCAGGTAGACGCCGACCTGGCGACCGGCGCCGGCGGGCGTCACCAGCGCACCGGTGCACTCCGCGAACTCGAGTCGCTGCCGTTCCGTTCCCGGCGATTCGACCAGCACGCGACCGACGTGGTCGGCCAGCGCGTAGGGCCAGGGAAGGCGCGAGCTCAGCGCCCAGGCCGCGATCACCGGTGAGACGGTTCTGCGCAGCACGAGGTTGAGAACACGCGCCGGACCACTGCCGCCGCCGAAGCTGGAGACCACCGGACTGACCGCGGCGATCGCTTCTTCTTGAATCGCGCTCAACACGCCACCATCAACGCACAAAACGCGTTCAGGTTCCCGGGATTCGCCATATTTCACGCCGGGCGTGTTGCCACGGCGGTGACCGGCGTCGGGAGCTCGACGGTCCGGCTCACGGTGCACAGACGGTCGTGCGACTGCTGGATGGCGCGATCCAGGACGGCTCGAGCGGCATCGCCCGCCTCCCCCGCGGGAAACTCGACGGAGAAGCTGATCGTCACGTTGGCCAGATGGTTGCCGTCCTCGTCGCGCACCTTGTCCGCCTCGGAGCGCACCTCGAAGGTCACCGACTGTGCCCGCTTCTCGGTGATGTACTCGACGTCGAGGGCAGAACAGCCCGCGATGGCGGCCAGGAGCGCCTCGACCGGGGTGAAGTCCGGATCCTCGCCGCTGCCCAGCACCATCACTCCCCCACGAGCGTTTGTCGCCCGGTGACGATGGGTGCCGATGCGGGCGAGCTCCACGACGCGATGGTTGTCGGGAGCCGCCGATGCCTGCTGGGTCATAGGCCCACTGTGACAGACGGATGCGTGGACGACGGCGTGGCCCCGGCGAACTGTCGGCGGCTTCTCCTAGCGTGAACGCATGCGGATTCTGCACACCTCGGACTGGCACCTGGGACGTGCCTTCCACGGTGTCGACATGCTTCCGCACCAGGCGCGCTTCCTGGACCACGTCATCGAGGTCGTCGAGGCGGAGTCGGTCGACGTGGTCGTCGTGGCCGGGGATGTCTACGACCGCGGCCTTCCTCCGGTCGATGCCGTCTCTCTCGCCTCGGAGACGCTGGGTCGGTTGGCGCGATCGCGTGCCCAGGTGGTGATCAGCAGCGGCAATCACGACTCCGCGCGACGCCTCGGCTTCGCCTCGGACCTGATCGCCCACGCCGGCATCCACCTCTGCACCGATGCGGCGCGACTCGACCAGCCGGTGGTCATCGAGGACGCGGATGGCCCGGTCGCCTTCTATGGCATCCCCTATCTGGATCCCGAGGTGTGCAAGAGGACCTGGGACCTGCCGGTCCGCTCGCACGAGGCGAGTCTCACCGAGGCCGTGGCGCGCGTTCGCGCCGACCTCGCGGATCGAGGGGCTGCCCGATCGGTGGTGCTGTCGCACGCATTCGTGGCTGGCGCAGCGCCCAGCGACAGTGAGCGTGACATCGCCGTCGGCGGCGTCGACCGGGTACCGGTCAGCACCTTCGACGGGATCCACTACGTCGCGCTGGGTCACCTCCACGGCGCGCAGGCACTACGCGACAACGTGCGCTACAGCGGGTCGCCCCTGGCCTACTCCTTCTCCGAGGCCGGGCACCGCAAGGGGTCGTGGCTCGTCGACCTGAGCCGAGACGGAGTCGACTGTGCCTTCGTCAGCGCCCCGGTCCCCCGGAGCCTGGCGCGCATCCAGGGCACGCTGGACGACCTGATTGCGGACCCCGGCCTCGAGCACCTCACCGATGCCTGGATCCAGGCGACCCTCACCGACCCGGCTCGCCCTCTCAACGCGATGGACCGGCTCCGACGGCGCTTTCCCCATGCCCTCGCGCTGAACTATCTGCCCCCGGCTGCCGACCGAGAAACGCGCACGGGCCGCGGGACCCTGAGCGACCACGACCTGGTGCTGCAGTTCGTCGAGCATGCTCGCGGATCAGGCGCGAGCGATGTCGAGTCTGCGCTGATCGACGATGCCCTCGCCGCCTGCTGTGAGGACACGGACGCCGACACGGTGGCGAGTGCCTGATGCGCCTTCACCATCTGACGATCCAGGCGTTCGGGCCCTTCGGCGGCTCGGTGGACATCGACTTCGACGAGCTGAACGCGGCCGGCCAATTCCTCATCAGCGGCGCGACCGGCGCCGGCAAGACGTCCATCCTCGACGCGGTGTGCTTCGCGCTCTACGGCGAGGTTCCGGGCGAACGCCAGCGTGCCAAGCATCTGCGCAGCGACCACGCCGAGGCGGGCGCGGAGCCTCGGGTCACCCTGACCTTGACGGTCGCCGATCGCCTCGTCCGCATCAGCCGCTCCCCCGCGTGGGAGCGACCCAAGCGACGTGGCACCGGGCTGACCCCCCAACAGGCCTCGGTCCGGCTCGAACAGGAGCTCGAGGGCGAATGGCGATGCTTGGCCACCCGCCTGGACGAGGCCGGTCATCTCGTCAACACCTGGCTCGGCATGACGCCCGTGCAGTTCACCCAGGTCGCCCTCCTCCCCCAAGGTGGCTTCCAGACCTTCCTGCAATCGCCCACGGCGGCGCGCCAGGCAGTTCTGCAGCGGCTCTTCCGCACCGACCGGTTCGAGCGGGTGGAGCGCTGGTTCGCCGACTTCCGGCGCACGCTGAACCGGGCGCGAACGGACGCTCTGCACCAGATCGACGTGGTCACCCATCGACTGGCCGAGGCATCGGGAAGCGACGACGCACCCGCTCCCGATGCGGGCGTCGACGCACTCGTCGCGTGGGCCGATGCCCGCTCGCTGGCTCTGGACGAGGCGCAGGCCGTCGCCGGAGCCGACTACGAGGAAGCCGCGTCCCGCCAGGCACGAGCGGCCCACGACCTCCAGGAGGCGACGGCCCTCGTCACCGTCCTCGACCGAGCCGCCGACGCACAGGAGCAGCTCGCCGACCTGGCGGCAACGGCGTCCGCGTTCGAGGACGACCTCCTGGCCCTCCATGCTCACGACCGTGCCACCTCTCTGGCTCCGCTGATCCGGTCGAGCGCCGAGGCGGAGACGATCGCGGCACGCGCCCGCCGACACGCCCTCACAGCACTGCGGGAGGCCGGTCTGGGGGGCGACGAGAGTGACGACGACCTGGCCGAGCAAGCGGCGTCGGCTCGCGAGGCCGTGCAGCACGCCGAGCGCACCCAGGCACTCGCCACCAAGGTCGCTGCTCTGCGCACCGACGAGGCGCAGGCGGACAGAGCCACCGAGGCCGCTGCGGCCGCACTCGCCGAGCTGACCGCGGCCGGTCAGTCGTTGCCAGCCCAGCGCCTCGCCCTCGTAGCGGAGCTTCAGTCCGCCATCGCTGCGCAGGGCGACCTCGCGGCGTGCGTCGTCGAGGTCGAGGTCGCCGAGCAGGGACTCGACGCGGCGCGCGACCTCGAGATCGCGGCCGCCGACCTCGCCGAGAAGGTCGATCTTCGTCGACTGCAGCAGGACCAGGTGCTCGAGCTCCGCCAGCAGTATCAGGATGCGCGGGAGGCTCGGATCGAGGCGATGGCGGCGGAGCTGGCGCGTGGACTGGTGGTCGGCTGCTCGTGTCCCGTGTGCGGCAGTACCGCCCACCCGTCGCCCGCCGCGTCGGTCACCAGCGTCGGGCGACGGG
>JBQCJL010000237.1:0-2218 GCA_051952795.1 Marmoricola sp. | reverse complement strand
GGCGTCGGGACAGTCGAAGACGAAGACGGCGAGGTCGACGCCGACCTGGCACGCGGCCAGGCCCACACCCTCGGCGGCGTACATCGAGGCGAACATGTCCGCGACCAGGTCGCGCAACGACGCGTCGAACGCGGTGACCGGCCGCGCGGTCCGGTGCATGACCGGGTCGCCCCAGCGCACGATCGGTCGGATCGCGCCGCCCTCGGGCGGGCGGAAGGAGGCGTCGTCTGGGGAGGACATGCGCCGATCCTAGAGAAGACGACCGTGGGGCGAGACACACGTACCGGGGAGTAGAAAAGACTGTAACTCGGAGTTACAGTTACGGGCATGTCCTTCATCAAGAACGCCAAGGACGCCGTGTCGCCCGGCGGCAAGCACGGCCTGTCCTCCAAGGAGTCCCGCGATCCCATCGGCTACGCAGTGGCCGGCCTCAACGTCCTGGCGCAGAGTGCGCTGATCGACAAGCTGAAGCTGCGCAAGGCCACCGAACAGGTCGTGTTCAGCGCCACCAGCAACGGCTTCAAGGCGATCGCCGCCACCAGCCGCACCTTCGCCAAGAAGGGCAGCAAGTCGGCTGAGGGTGTGCGCGTGCCGTCAGCGCAGAAGTCGGGCATGTTCGACCTCACTCCCACCGAGGACGAGCAGATGCTCGTCGACGTCGTCAGCGAGTTCGCGGCCGAGATCGTGCGGCCCGCCGCGGCCGATGCCGACGCCGCCTGCTCGGCGCCCGAGGAGCTGCTGAAGGCCAGCCTCGAGATCGGCCTGCCCATCCTGGGCGTCCCGGAGTCGCTGGGGGGCATCTCGGAGGCACGGTCGGCGATGGCCGGGACACTGGTCGCCGAAGCCCTCGCGAAGGGCGACCTGGGGCTCGCCGTCGCCGCTCTGGCCCCCGGCGCCGTCGCCACGGCGCTGTCGCTGTGGGGAACCGAGCAGCAGCAGCAGACCTACCTGCCCGCCTTCACGGGTGAGGACGTGCCGGCCGCGGCCCTCGCGC
This sequence comes from Marmoricola sp., assembly GCA_051952795.1. Classification (GTDB taxonomy): domain Bacteria; phylum Actinomycetota; class Actinomycetes; order Propionibacteriales; family Nocardioidaceae; genus Marmoricola. Next base: position 1,224 of record JBQCJL010000237.1, on the reverse strand, counting down.
TCGCCGAGCCCACGGTGCTCTTCGACGTGATGAGCCCGGCCACCACCGCGAGCAAGTCCGGCGACGGCTACGTGCTCAACGGCGTGAAGTCGATGGTCGTGCGCGGTGCCGAGGCCGAGCTCTTCGTCATCGGCGCGGACCTCGACGGCAAGCCGGTGCTCTTCCTGGTGGAGTCCTCCACGGGCGGCATCGAGGTCGAGGCCGACCCGTCGATGGGTGTCCGCGCGGCGGCGCTCACCACGCTGCATCTGAAGAACGTCACCGTCGGCCCGGAGGCCCTGCTGGGTGCGGCCGATGGCACCACCTACACCGAGTGCGTGCGGCTCTCGCGCCTCGCTTGGTGCGCGCTCGCCGTGGGCACCGGTCAGGCGGTACTCGACTACGTGACGCCGTACGTCAAGGAGCGGGAGGCGTTCGGTGAGCCGATCGCCCATCGCCAGTCGGTCGCGTTCATGGTGGCCGACATCGCGATCGAGCTGCAGGCCATGCGTCTGGTGACCTACAAGGCCGCCGCGCGCGCGGCAGCGGGCAGGGACTTCAGCCGCGAGGTCGCGCTTGCTCGCAACCTCTGCACCGGCAAGGGCATGAAGATCGGCAACGACGGCGTGCAGCTGCTCGGCGGCCATGGATTCGTCAAGGAGCACCCGGTCGAGCGGTGGTACCGCGACCTGCGTGCGATCGGCATCGCGGAAGGAGCCGTCCTCGTCTGATTCCGGAGATTGAGGAGCGCCGCAGGCGCGTCACGAAATCGAAGGAATTGAGGAGACAACATCATGATCAATCTCGAGACACCGAAGAAGCACCGCCCGCTCATCGATCAGGCCCACCAGGTCGCGATGAACATGCTGCGGCCCATCTCGCGCAAGTACGACGTCGCCGAGCACGAGTACCCCAAGGAACTCGACATGCTCGCGGCGATGATCGACGGACTCGAGTCCTCGGGAACCTCCGAGGGCGCCGGTGCTGCCGGCGTCCGCCGGAGCGCGGAAGAGGACACCAGCAACAAGAACGGCTCCAACCTCGCCTCCGTGATGTCGGTGGGGGAGATGTGCTGGGGCGATGTCGGCCTGTTGCTCACGATGCCGCGTCAGGGCCTGGGCAACTCGGCCATCGCCTCGGTGGCCAACGACGAGCAGCTCGAGCGCTTCAAGGGCACCTGGGCGTCGATGGCCATCACCGAGCCGTCCTTCGGCTCGGACTCGTCCGCGATCAGCACGACCGCGG
>JBQCJL010000236.1:0-12691 GCA_051952795.1 Marmoricola sp. | reverse complement strand
CGTCGAGCCTCCTCGATCTGCATCAGCGCAGGCCCGGTGTTCCCGATCGGGAAGAACAACTCCGGGTCTTCGTCGAGACATGCAGAACGATGGCGCCAATCCACGGCGGAGGCTCCTCTTCAGGTTGGCTGGGCGACGCGTACAGGCACGTGAAAACGTTCACTAAGTACGCCCCGCACCAGGCTAGGGCAAAAATCGTGGTCGCACAGGGGGGTCGCCGCGGAACGCAGCGGATGCAACCAAATGATGGTGCCAAGTCCAGAGCGCCGTGACAAGGGTTTGCGACGGTAGCGTTCGTCACAACTTCAACTTCTGTGACAGGCCGTCCGGGGCGGATTGGCTAGGGTTCGGCTGTGCCATCCGACGGTTCGCGGTTGTACTCCGCGCTACGCCTCGCCTCGACCCTCATGGTGATCCAGGCGTTGGCCGTCATCGTCTTCGGGGTGGTGGAGCTGGCGTCGCATCATCGCGAGCTGGGCTTCGGCGTCGGCGCCGCGGTGTTCTTCATCGCCTACGGGATCGGTATCGGCGTCTGCGGGTGGGGCCTCCTCGACCTCCACCGCTGGGCGCGAGGTCCGACCCTGCTCATCGAGCTGCTCAATCTCGGGCTGGGCTGGAGTCTGCGCGGCGGCTCCACGTGGGGCGCCGCCGTGGCGCTGGCGGTTCCCTCCGTCCTGGTGCTGGTGTGCGTGCTGCTGCCGGCCTCGGTCGAGGCGCTGGAGGCCGACGGCGGCCGCGAGCCTAGGAGCTGAGCAGCTCCCGGAGGTGCCGGCTCGCCCGGCGCAAGGTGCGCGAGACGTACATCTGCGACTTTCCGAGGTGCGCGGCCGCCTGATCTTGGGTCAGGCCGTGCCAGAACAGCATCGCGATGACCGTCCGCTCGTCGCGGGAGAGTCGCCAGAGGCTCTCCCGCAGTGCTTGGTGGTCGGGGACGGCTTCGAGCTGGGCGTCCACGGCGCCGTAGTGCAGGGGTCGGCCCCACGGATCGGCATCCGCGTAGTCGAGGGACCGGACCGCGCACGCACTCTCCGCCGCGAAGGCTGTCTCGACGTCGGCGAGCGGGAGATCGAGGAAGGCGGCGAGGTCTCCGAGCGAGGCTTCGCGGCCGAGGTCGTGCTGGACGTGCTCGCGGCTCGATCGGACCGCGTGGGTGATGTCGTGATAGCGGCGGGGGAGTCGGATCGCCGGATCGCGGTCCCGGAAGTAGCGCAGGATCTCGCCCTTGATGGTCGGCCGGGCGAAGGCCGGAAAGGCGACCCCGCGGTGTGGATCGAAGCGATCGACGGCGTGGATCAGGCCGATGGTGCCGACCTGCACGATGTCGTCCCGCAGGTCGCGTCGCGGCCCGAAGTCGTTGACGCACCAGTGCACCAGCGGAAGATGGCGGCGGATCGCCTCCTCGCGCAGCTGATGATGTCGCGCGGACGCGGACGGCTCCTGAGCCAGGAGCGTGAACAGATCGAGGTCCTCGTCGTCCCCCGGGGGCACCGCATGGTCTCGTATCGACACTGCTTCACCTCGTGACACCGTCGTGGCAAGTTATGGCAACTTCTTGAACGAAGCTACCTGGCCGGAGGTGACGGGACGGATCAGTGGCGCGCGACGCCGTCGCGGCGGGCCGACTTGGCGACCGCCTCGGCGACGGCGGGGCCGACGCGAGGATCGAACGGCGACGGGATGATGAAGTCCTCCCGCAGCTCATCGCTGACCAGGCCGGCGAGCGAGTTGGCAGCCGCGAGCTTCATGCCCTCGGTGATCGCACTCGCGCCGCAGTTGAACGCGCCGCGGAAGATGCCGGGGAACGCCAGCACGTTGTTGATCTGGTTCGGATAGTCCGAGCGCCCGGTGGCGACGATCCGAGCGTGCTTGTGGGCGATCTCGGGGTGGACCTCGGGGGTCGGATTGGCCAGACCGAAGATGATGGCGTCGTCCGCCATCGAGGCGACGACGGTCTCCGGGATGGTTCCGCCGGAGACTCCGATGAACACGTCGGCGTCGTCCATCACGGCCGCGAGCGTGCCCCAGCGACCGGTCGTGTCCGCGGTCTCGGCGGCGAGGGCGCGCTTGATCGGCGTGAGGTCCTCGCGGTCGCGGTGCAACACGCCCTGTCGATCGACCACCGCGATGTCGCGGTAGCCGGCGGCGAGCAGGATGCGCGTGACGGCCACGCCGGCGGCACCCGCACCGGAGATCACGATCCGCACGGTGTCGTGGTACTTGCCGGTGAGCTTCATGGCGTTCTCGAGGGCTGCCAGGGTGACCACGGCGGTGCCGTGCTGGTCATCGTGGAAGACCGGGATCTCGAGGCGCTGCTTGAGCTGTGCCTCGATCTCGAAGCAGCGGGGGGCCGAGATGTCCTCGAGGTTGATCCCCCCGAAGCTGGGGGCGAGGCGGACGACGGTGTCGACGATCTCGTCGACGTCCTTGGTATCCAGGCAGATCGGAACCGCGTCCACGCCGCCGAACTGCTTGAACAGCACGGCCTTGCCCTCCATGACCGGCATCGCGGCCTTGGGGCCGATGTCGCCGAGGCCGAGCACGGCGGTGCCGTCGGTGACCACCGCAACGGTGTTGGCCACCCAGGTGTATTCGTTCATGAGCTCGGGCTCGGCGGCGATCGCCTCGCATACCTTGGCGACGCCGGGGGTGTAGGCGAGTGACAGCTCGTCGGGCCCGTGCAGCGGAACGGTGGAGGTGACTTCCATCTTCCCGCCCTTGTGCAGGGCGAAGATCGGCTCGTCAGCCGGGGAAGGCTCCATCGGTGTTACGACCTTTGCTCGTGCGAAATCCTGGGGGTCACGGAGTTTGACCGCACCCGATTCTGCCAGATTCCGCAGCTACCTCAGACGCCCGGTCCGAGGCCAGATACGCAGGAGCGCCGTCCCGAGGATGTCGTCCGACGACGACGGGATTCCGCGCGTCCAGGAATCGACGCCCTCGCCCACGTTGTCGCGGCTGAACCACCAGGCGTCGTCCTCCCGGAGTGAGAGTCTCTTGATGGCGACGACCTCGTCGAAGCGGACGACCGCGATGTCGCCGACCTCCGGCAGGCGTCCGTAGGAGACCAGAAGGCGGTCGCCGTCATGCAGCGTGGGACTCATCGACCGACCTCGCACGATCGCGACTCCCCAGCGTCGCCTCAGCATGGGGCCTCCGGAAGGGTGGACAACGGGTGCTGTGTAGTGTCGCAGTAAGACGTGGGTTCGCCCGCAATGTCTTCGCAGTCTCACCCGTTCAGGAGAGGACCATTTGATGTTCAAGAAGCTCTTTGCCCCCACTCTTGAGGTCCAGGCGCACTGCGACCTCCCCTGTGGCGTGTACGACCCGGCTCAGGCCCGCATCGAGGCCGAGTCGATCAAGGCCATCATCGCCAAGGCGAACGACAGCACTGACCCCGACTTCCGCACGCGCGCGGTGCTCATCAAGGAGCAGCGCTCCGAGCTCGTCAAGCACCACCTCTGGGTGCTGTGGACCGACTACTTCAAGCCGCCGCACTTCGAGAAGTACCCCGAGCTGCACTCCCTGGTGAACGAGGCGACCAAGCTCGCCGGCGCCTCGGGCACCAAGGGCAGCCTGGACGCCGACGTCGCCGACCAGCTCCTGGCGAAGATCGATCGGATCGCCGAGATCTTCTGGGAGACCAAGAAGGCCTGATCGCCGACCTTGCACTTTCTGACGTCGAGCTTGCACTTCTTGCGATCGAGATTGCAGGTTCTGGCAGGGAAGTGCAATCTCGAATGAAACAAGTGCAAGTTCGCGGAGTCGGGCGCTCACCTTCGGGTGGGTGCCCGACTTTCGTCTGTCCGGGACTTCGTTAGGGTCACAGCATGTTCGCCGTCTACGCCGAGTCCTTCTCCACCGACAACCCCCTCGACGGATTGGTCGTCGGGGAGCGTCCCGATCCGGTCGCCCCGGAGGGCTGGACGACCGTCACGGTGAAGGCCGCCTCGCTGAACCACCACGACCTGTGGTCGCTGCGCGGCGTGGGCCTCAAGCAGGAGGCCCTGCCCATGATCCTCGGCTGCGACGCGGCCGGACTGGACGAGGACGGCAACGAGGTCGTGGTGCACGCCGTCATCAGCGACCCTTCCTGGACGGGTGACGAGACCCTCGACCCCAAGCGCTCGCTGCTCTCCGAGCGCTACCAGGGAACGTTCGCGGAGAAGGTGATCGTTCCTCGCAGCAACGTCATCGCCAAGCCCGCCTCGATGTCCTTCGAGGAGGCCGCGTGCCTGCCCACCGCCTGGCTCACGGCCTACCGGATGCTCTTCACCCAGGGGAACCTCAAGCCCGGCGACACCGTCCTGGTCCAAGGTGCGGGCGGTGGCGTCGCGACCGCGCTGATCGTTCTCGCGCGGGCCGGCGGGCTTCGCGTGCTGGCCACCAGCCGGGATGAGGAGAAGCGGAAACGTGCCCTCGAGATCGGTGCGCACGAGGTGTACGAATCCGGTGCTCGGCTGCCCGTGAAGGTGGACGCCGCCATGGAGACGGTCGGGCGCGCCACCTGGGCACACTCGGTGCGCTCCCTGCGGCCCGGCGGCAAGATCGTGATCTCGGGGACGACCTCGGGGCCGAACCTCGACGACGCGCTGCTGACCAACATCTTCTTCCTGCAGCTTCAGGTGATCGGCTCCACGATGGGGACGCGTGGCGAGCTCGCCGCCATGGTCAACCTGTTGGATTCGACGGGCACCAAGCCGCTGATCGACCACACCCTCCCGATGGAGAACGCCCGCGACGGCTTCGCCGCGATGGCGACGGGCGACGTCTTCGGCAAGATCGTCTTCACCCGCTGAGCCGATGACTGCCAAGCTGCATCTGGTCACGGGAGGCTCCTCGGGCATCGGGGAGTGCCTGGTGAGCCGCTTGCGCGACCGGGGAGACGACGTGCTCGCGCCGGGTCGCGAGGAGCTCGATCTGACCGCTGCCGGGGCGATCGAGGCCTGGGTGGCGGCTGCCGGGATCACCCGCCTGGACTCGCTCGTGCACTGCGCGGGCGTGGTCGAGCTCGGTCCTCTGAGTGCCTTCGACAGGGATGCCTGGGAGTCGACGCTGGCGGTCAACCTGCTCGCGCCCGCGCAGCTCACCTCGGGCGTGCTGCCGGCGCTGCGAGCCGGCGCGGGCACGGTCGTCTTCGTCAACTCCGGTGCCGGTCTCAACGCTCATCCGGACTGGAGCTCCTACGCGGCCTCGAAGTTCGGCCTGCGGGCGCTGGCGGACTCGCTGCGCGCCGAGGAGCCGGAGATCCGCGTGAGCAGCATCTTCCCCGGCCGCACGGCCACGCGGATGCAGGCCGAGGTGCATCGCCAGGAGGGCCGTCCGTACGACCCGGCCGCCTGGCTGCAACCCGAGACGGTGGTCGATCACATCGTGCAGGTGCTCGATCTCGGCCCGGATGCGCAAGTGCCGGAAATCGTCATCCGCCCACGTTGACCCTTCCCAGCGGGCGCCGCGGGGCGGGAGGATGGGCTTCGTGAGATCGATGCACGTACTCCGCACGACCGTGGCGGCGATCCTGCTCGTGGCCATGGCGACGCTGGCACCGACGGCCGCGCAGGCCGACACGCCTCGCGCACCGGACGGTGTCCTCTTCTATCCCAGCGTGGGCGGGCTGCTGCCCTTGTTGCAGGCGCCGCACTTCTGCTCCGCGTCCGTCGTCCACTCCGCCGGTCACGACTTGGTGGCGACCGCCGCGCACTGCCTCTACGGCACCGGTGCGACGATCGAGTTCGTCCCGGGCTTCCACGACGGCCAGGCGCCCTACGGCGTCTGGACGGTGACGGCGCTGTACGTCGAGTCGGCCTGGCAGCTGGGGCAGAGCCCGCAGGCCGACGTTGCCTTCCTCCGCGTGGCTCCGCTGAACGGCCGGCAGATCGAGGATGTCGTCGGCGGGCGGCCGCTGGGCGCGCCGGTCGTCAACGCGCCGGTGACGGTGTCGGGCTTCCCGATGCAGTCCACCACGCCGTCGGTGTGCACGGCCCGTCTCACCCTGACCCAGGGCTACCCCTCGGTGGTGTGCCCCCAAGGTGGCATGGTCGACGGCGTGAGTGGTGGCGCCTGGGTACAGGCCGGGGCCCTGGTCGGTGTCGTCGGCGGACTGCAGCAGGGCGGCTGCTCGGCCGACGTGGCCTACTCGGCGCCGTTCGGGGCGAGCACCGTGCAGTTGTGGCGGCGCGCGCAGGCGGGCGGCCTCGGCGACCTCGTCCTGCCGGGGTTCCTGGCCAACAGCTGCACCTGATGTTCGCTGAATATCCGTTTGCGGAATGTTCGGCGACCTGATGAGGTTTTAACGCGAACGATCGCGTCACGCTTCGAAAGTTCTTCCGACGAGCCTGTCGAATTCGGTCGCCGCCATTCGACGTCTGGTTGCAACCCGTCGATCAAGGACTTTGAGGGGACTCTCGTGAACGCTTCTTCAGCCGTGGCGCCGACCGGCGATCGGACCTCGCACGAGGACATGGCCGTCCTCCGGTGGCTCGTCGTCGCCACTTTCATCGTGATTCTCAACGAGACGATCATGGCCAATGCCATCCCGCGGCTGGCCGCTGACTTCTCGGTCTCGCTGCGGACCGCGCAGTGGCTCACCACCGCCTTCATGCTGGCGATGGCCATCGTCATCCCGGTCACCGGCTGGTTCCTGCAGCGCGTCACCACCCGGCAGGCCTTCGCCCTGGCGATGGCGGTGTTCAGCGCCGGAACCCTCATCGCGGCGCTGGCGCCTTGGTTCTGGCTGCTGATCGTGGGGCGCGTCGTGCAGGCGTCCGGCACGGCGGTGATGATGCCGCTGCTGATGACGACACTGATGTCGGTGGTTCCCGAGTCCGACCGCGGTCGTGTCATGGGCAACGTGACCCTGGCGATGTCCGTGGCGCCCGCCCTTGGTCCGGCGGTGTCCGGCGTGATCCTGCAGTCGCTCTCCTGGCGCTGGATGTTCGGCCTGGTGCTGCCGGTCGCAGCCGCCATCGGCGTGTTCGGGCTGCGTCGTCTACGCAATGTGGGGGAGCGCACCACCGCTTCGGTGGACATCGTCAGCATCACGATGTCGGGCCTGGGCTTCGGCGCGGCGGTCTACGGCCTGAGCCTGATCGGCGATCACGCGGCCCCGGTCAACCCCTGGGTGCTGATCGTCGGTGGCGTGGTGATGATCGCGCTGTTCGTGGCCCGACAGCTGCAGCTGCAGCGCGTCGGCTCGCCCCTGCTCGACCTCCGTACGTTGAAGCACCGCACCTACACGTTGTCCCTGCTCCTGATGGTCTTCGCCTTCATGGGCTTCCTCGGCTCGATGATCCTGGTGCCTCTGTACCTCCAGAACGCGCGGCACCTGTCGGTGCTCCAAACCGGTCTGATGATGATGCCGGGCGGACTGGCCATGGGTCTCCTCGGCCCGCGTGTCGGCCGCATCTTCGACGCCCACGGCGGCCGCGTGCTGGTGATCCCGGGCTCGGTGGGGGTGGTCGTCGCGCTCGGCTTCTTCTCGCAGCTGGGTCTGCACACGCCCTACTGGCTGATCCTGGCGGCCCACGTGGTGCTGATGTCGTCGCTCGCCGCGGTCTTCACGCCCGTGTTCACCCTCGGACTGGGCTCGGTCCCGCCGCAGCTCTACTCGCATGCGAGCTCGCTGCTGGGTGCGCTGCAGCAGGTCGCCGGTGCGGTGGGCACTGCGGTCTCCGTCGCGGTGATGGCCACGGTCGCGCACTTCGACCAGACCAACCCGATCACGCTCACCCACGGTTTGGAGCGGGCGTTCCTGGTGAGTGCGGGCGTCTCCGTCCTGGTCGTCATCCTGGCGGCGCTGCTGCCGGCGCGCCTTCCCGGCGGGGGACATCACGGCCAGATCGACGACCTGATCGAGGGTCCTTCGGGCGCGCTCGAGGAACTGGTCAGCTAGGAACGCTCGAGGCGGTCCGCGCGCTCGCGGAGTGCATCCCAGGCGGCGACCACCGCTGCCGCGATGCTCACCGCGAGGCCGAGGGCACACACGCCGGTCCATTGGTGGCTGGCGTAGACATAGCCGCCGACCGCGGACCCGAGGGCGCCGCCGATGAAGTAGCTGACCATGTACGCGGAGTTGATCCGGCTGCGCAGGTCGGGATGCAGCCGATAGATCACGGCCTGGTTGGTGATCTGGGCCCCTTGGATGCCGATGTCGAACACGACGATCCCGACCAGCAGCGTCAGCAGGGTGCCCGGCCAGACCCAGAAGATCGCGAAGGACACCGCGATGCAGCCGACGAAGACGGCGGTGGTGACGCTGTGCAGGTCGCGGTCGGCCCAGCGACCGGCGAGGTTGGCCACGAGCGCCCCGGCGGCGCCGACCAGCCCGAACAGGCCGATGGTGCCGGCGCCGTAGTGGAACGGAGCGCCGGCGAGGTGGAAGGTGATCGTCGTCCAGAAGATGCTGAATGCGGCGAAGTTGAGGGCGCCGAGGAGCGAGCGTCGGCGTAGCACCGGCTCGGTCAGCATCAAGCTGACGGTGGACCCGAGCAGCGCGGGGTAGCTGATGCTGGGTCGGCTGTGCTCCGCCGGAACGACCCGCCAGAGCAGCGCGGCCAGGACGAGGATCAGCAGACTGGCGATGACATAGGTGGCACGCCAGCTGGTCGCATTCGCGACCAGGCCGGAGACGGTCCGTGCGAGCAGGATGCCCAGGAGCAAGCCGCTCATCACGGTGCCGACCACCTGTCCGCGCCGCTCGGCCGGCGCGAGGGATGCGGCTAGCGGAACGATCATCTGGGCAGCGACCGAGCCGAGCCCGAACACAACCGTGACCGTGGCGAGTGGGGTGAGCCCGGGCGAGGCGGCGGCGAGCACGAGGGCCACGGCGGTGATCGCGAGCACTCCCGGGATCAGTCGCCGGCGGGGGAGCAGGTCCCCGAGCGGGACCAGGAGCGCGAGACCGATCGCGTACCCGACCTGGGCGCAGGTGACCAACAGGCTCGCGGTTCCCGAGGTGGTGTGGAACGAGTGGGCGATGTTCACCAGCACCGGCTGGGCGTAGTACAGATTGGCGGCCGAGAGTCCGCAGGCGGCCGCGAACAGGAGGACCATCCGGTTCGAGATCTGCGCCGGCGCCTCAGTCATCGGTATCGCGGTGGTCAGAGCGCCAGTGGACGGCCCCGACGACGACCATGCGCAGTTGGCGCTCGGCGCGATGCCGGATGTCGGCGCGCGTCGTCTCCTGGTCCGCGAAGACCAGCTCCTCGGCGGTGCTCACCATGGCGGTAACCATCAGATTGGCGAGGATGTTGAGGTCCTCGCCCGACCAGCGTCGGCCGGTGATGAACGCGAGGTCCGTCGCGAGCTCGCGCTCGACCAGGTCCAGCTGGTGCCCCACGGCGTCGCGGATGCGCTTGGGGCCGCCGAACCGCTCACGCGCGATGAAGGCGAACTGGCCACGGTTCTCCGCGACGCGGGAGACGAGCACGTCCACGGAGCTGCGGATGATCTCGCGGGGGACCGCCGAGCCCTGGCGCACCTCGCGCAGCATGGTCCGCAAAGACTCGAACGACTCCTCCACCAGGGCGAGCCCCAGCTCGTCGAGGGAGTCGAAATGGCGGTAGAAGGCCGTCGGCACGATGCCCACCGCCTTGGCGACCTGACGCAGGGACAGCGCGGAGAGACCGCCGTCCTGACTCAGCTCCAGGGCGGCGTCGAGGATCGCACGACGGGTGCGCTCCTTCTGCTCGCCTCTGGTCACGGTCACGGGGCAAGGATAGTGGCGATTTTTGAGTGCACATGCGTGCACCGTGTTTCGGATCACGCCCGGCTGTCCTTGCAACTCGCCGACGACGCCCGGCATAGTTATCTAGTGAACAGATGTTCACTGAAAACTTCGGAAGGAGGCGTTGATGACGCTCCTAGACACCACGCCGGTGCGCCGTCGCTTCCGCGACTCCGCGCTGACGCGCCGCGTCCTGGCCAGCAAGGCCGTGGGCGCCCTCACCACGCCGCACTCGGTCGATCACTACCTGCAGTACTTCGACCCGATGTGGACGGCCACCGAGGTGCGCGCCCAGATCCTCGACATCCGTCGGGAGAACCCGCAGAGCGCGGGTGCTCCGGTTGCCACGCTGACCCTGAGGCCGACGGCCACCTGGCGGGGTCACCGCGCTGGCCAGTACGTCCAGGTCGGGGTGGATCTCCCCGGATCGGCGAAGCGCGTCACCCGCTGCTTCTCGATCTCGTCGGCCGCGTCGGCTCCCGGTGAGCTGATCACACTCACGATCCGCGCCCACGACGAGGGGCAGGTCTCCAAGTACCTCGTCAACGAGGCCAAGCCGGGCGAGATCCTGCACCTGAGCCAGGCCGACGGAGACTTCACGCTCCACGAGTCGGCTGCCACGCCGACGCCCAGTCACCTGGTGTTCATCACCGGCGGATCCGGGATCACCCCCGCGATGTCGATCGTGCGGACCCTGCTCCGCGACGGCTATGACGGGCGCGCGAACCGCCGGGTGACGTTCATCCACTACGCCCGGAGCGCCGAGGACCAGATCTTCGCCGAGGAGCTGCGCCAGATCGCCGAGGCCGACAACCACGTCTCTGTGCACCTGCACTACGGGGACGACACGTTCTCCGCGATCAAGCTCGCGCAGGTGGTGCCGAACTTCCGCGAGGTCGACACCTGGGCCTGTGGTCCGGCTCCGCTGATCGAGTTGATCCGTACCGCCTACGGCGAGGACAACGACCGGCTCAACGTCGAGTTCTTCAAGGCTCCCGCCATCGCCACCGGCGATGCCGAGGGCCAGGTGACGTTCGCCCGCAGCGGGGAGAGCGCTCCCAACACCGGCGCCCCTCTGCTCGAGCAGGCCGAGGCCCTCGGCCTCAAGCCGGAGTTCGGCTGCCGGATGGGCATCTGCTTCTCCTGCACGTCCCGCAAGACCGAGGGCACCGTCCGCAACGTGCTCACCGGCGAGGAGTCCTCGCTGCCCGACGAGGACATCCGCATCTGCGTCAGCTCGCCCGTGGGCGACTGCTCCGTCGACATCTGATCGAAAGGAATTCCCATGACGAAGACCACCCCTGCACCCAAGCTCACGGCTGAACAGCTCAAGGCCTTCGGCGACGAGCTCGACACCATCCGCCGTCGCGTGATCGCCGACCTCGGCGAGGAGGACCGCGCCTACATCCACGACATCGTGCGCAAACAGCGCAAGTTCGAGGTCGCGGGCCGCGCGCTCATGTACGTGCCGGTTCTCGGCTGGCTGCCCGCCGTCACCTGCCTGTCCATCTCCAAGATCCTCGACAACATGGAGATCGGCCACAACGTGATGCACGGCCAGTACGACTGGATGGGCGACCCGGCGCTGAACTCCCGCATGTTCGACTGGGACACCGCCTGCCCGGGCGAGCAGTGGAAGTACAGCCACAACTACATCCACCACACCTACACCAACGTCCTCGACATGGACCGCGACATCGGTTACGGCATCCTGCGCATGGACGAGGCGCAGAAGTGGTCGCCGCAGCACCTCGCGAACCCGATCAATGCCTTCCTGCTGATGGTCCTGTTCCAGTACGGCGTGGCGCTGCACGACCTCGAGGTGGACCGTATCCTCGCCGGCGAGAAGACGTGGGCCGACACCAAGCATCTCCACCAGGGCCTGCTGCGCAAGCTGCGCCGGCAGACGGTCAAGGACTACGTGATGTTCCCGCTGCTGACCGGGCCGCTGTTCCCGCTCACGTTCGCGGGCAACGCGGTGGCGAACCTGGTGCGCAACATCTGGGCCTTCAACATCATCTTCTGCGGCCACTTCCCGGCAGGCGTGGAGTCCTTCACGATCGAGGAGTGCCAGGACGGCGACGCCCCTGACGGCAACGGCTGGAACGAGTCGCGCGGCCACTGGTACTACCGCCAGATCCTGGGCTCGGCCAACATCACGGGTGGCAAGACCTTCCACATGATGTCGGGCAACCTGTCCCACCAGATCGAGCACCACCTGTTCCCCGACATCCCGGCCCGGCGCTACCCGGAGATCTCGGTGGAGATCCAGGAGATCTGCGAGCGCTACGGCATCCCGTACAACACGGGGCGCCTGAGCAAGCAGCTCTGGACCGTGGCCGGCAAGATCTTCAAGCTCGCGCTGCCGACCAAGTCGGACAAGACGGACGCCGAGCCCGCCGTCGTGAAGTCGGTGCTGGCGGCCTGAGACGGCCCTCACATCCGGACCGGTTTGCCCCGGGTTTCCCCTTCAGGGAGACTCGGGGCATGCCTGATTCGCTGAGCAAGAACGAGATCCGCAAGGACGCGATTCAGAACACCGTCGAGGCGGGCGTCAACACCGTCAGCCAGGTCGGCGGGATCATCGCGGGCGCGGTCAAGGACGTCGTCGGCGCCGTGGGTGACCTGGCGACCGAGGTGTTCGAGATCCGCGACTCCGCGCGCAAGGCGCAGGCCGCGAACCCGGAGGACGACGAGTAGTCGTCAATCGCCGGGGCCTCGCTTAGGGTGAGGCATGCGTCGTTCTCGCGCCCTCGTCGGTGCCGTCGCCCTCGCCGCGCTCGCGGCAGGCGGGGTCCGCGGCCCAGCCCTCGCATCGAGCACCCTGCCCGCCAACGCGCCCGGCTGGTACGGCTATCACGGCGGCGGTACTCATGCCGGCTACGCGCCCTCGATGCCGCCGGCAGGCCCGATGCACATCGTAGCCACCCGGCATCTCGACGGCGCCGTCTACGCATCTCCGATCGTGGC
>JBQCJL010000235.1:0-15401 GCA_051952795.1 Marmoricola sp. | reverse complement strand
TGCCAGTGAGGGTCCTGCTGAGGATGTGGCGGCGATGATCATGAGGGTGATCGAGGGTGGTGCTGGTTATCGGGCGGCTGCGGTGGAGGCGTCGGGGCATTTGAACTGGCAGACCGAGGTGGTCAGTTTGATCGGTGTCCACAATGCTGCGTTGGCGTCGCAGGGCGGTGGGCGTCGATGACCCCGCGCTACCACGAACCCCTCCCGCGGATCGCCTTCGTGGTGTTCAACACCATGACCCATGACAACCGGGTGATCCGGGAGGCTCAGGCGGCGATGGAGGCGGGAGCGACCGTCCGCGTCTTCGCCTACGGAAGTCAGCGACTCGGGCTGGAGCCGGCCGGGCTGGCCGTCGTGGATGGGGTCGAGGTCGACCGGATCCCGCTGACGTCACTGAACATGCTCATCGCAGGGGTGCTGCCCCTGCTGAAGTGGGTCAGGAGTCTGGTGGGCGGCTCGCGACCGGCCCGTCCGGCACCCGTGGCCGAAGCGCCGGACGACAGCGCCCCGGTGGTACCGGCGAAGCCGGCAGCCGACGATGGCGCCGCCAGCAGCTCCAGCAGTAGCTGGCTGCTTCGCCAGGCGGAGGAGACCGATCGCTTCATCCGGCGGTTCTCCTTCTGGTACCGCACGCAGCGGGCGATCCGCGCTTGGAAGCCGGATCTGGTCCATGCCCACGATGCCAACACCCTGATGGTGGTCGGCTATGCGGCTCGGCGCCTCGGGGTGCCCTTCGTCTACGACTCCCACGAGTTGTGGACCATGCGCCAGGTCTTCGAGCGGCGCACTCTCGCCGTCCGGCTCGAGGGACCGATCGAGCGGTTCTGGATCCGTCGCGCTCGCGGCGTGATCACGGTGTCGCCGAGCATCGCGCAGTGGCTGCGCGACACCTACCGGCTGCGCCGGACGCCCGCGCTGGTACGCAACAGCCCGCCCTTCGGCGGCAGTGTTCCGGCCCGCGAGAGCGGACGCCTGCGTGAGCTGGCGGGGCTGGGTCCGGAGACCTCGGTGGTCGCGTTCTGCGGCAAGATCAGCCCCAGTCGCGGCATCGAGCGCGGTGTCGAGGCCCTGGTGCACCTCGACGAGCGTGTGCATTTCGTGCTGATGGGTCCGGGATCGGCGGCCCAACTGGCCGCGCTGGCCCAGTTGGCCGAGCGCCTGGGCGTGTCCGACCGGGTCCACGTGGTGGGCTCGGTCCCCGGGGATCAGGTCTCGGCTGCGCTCGCCGATGCGGACGTGTCGCTGGTGCTGCCCGAGCCGGTGACCCTGAACTACGCCTACTCGCTGCCCAACAAGCTGTTCGAATCCATGCAGGCCGGTGTCCCGGTGCTGGTCTCCGATACGCCGGACGCCTCCGCTCTCGTGCGGGAATGGAACCTGGGCGAGGTCGTGGCGACGGATGCCCCGGCGACCGAGGTGGCGGCGATGATCAGCAAGGTAATAGAGGGCGGCGCGAGGTTCCGCGAGGCCGCGGTGATCGCCGCGGGTCAGGTGAACTGGCAGACCGAGGTGGTGCATCTCCTCGAGGTCCACAACGCAGCGTTGCAGGCGGCGTCATGAGAGCGGGTCGATGAGGCGCCGCGGTCGCGCGGCGCGGGTGACGATCGTCTCGCGACTCTTCCGGCCGGAGA
The DNA here is from genome assembly GCA_051952795.1 of Marmoricola sp. Classification (GTDB taxonomy): domain Bacteria; phylum Actinomycetota; class Actinomycetes; order Propionibacteriales; family Nocardioidaceae; genus Marmoricola. The sequence continues at coordinate 13,770 of JBQCJL010000235.1, read as the reverse complement.
CCGGCGCCGCCGCCTATCGTCTGGGCGCGTTGGCCGATGCCCTGACCGAGCGCGGCTACGACGTGCGTGTGCTGACGACGCGGCCGCCGCGTGGCACTCAGGTGAGGGACGGCGGACTGGACGTGCGCCGGTGGCCGGTCCTGCGGGACCGCAGCGGCAGCGTCCGCGGCTACATCCAGTACCTGAGCTACGACATCCCGTTGTTCTTCCGCCTGCTGTTCACGCGCAGCGACGTCGTGGTGGTGGAGCCCCCGACGACCACGGGATTGGTCAGTCGCGTGGCCTGCGGGCTCCGACGGGTCCCCTACGTGCACTTCTCCGCCGACGTCTTCTCGACGGCGGCGGGGGGCATCGGCGTCAACCCCACCGTCGTCCGCCTGCTGCGCTGGGCGGAGCAATGGGTGCTGCGCGGAGCAGCGGCGATCATCGCGGTCTCGGAAGGCGTCCGGACCGAGCTCCACGACCTCGGCGTGCCCGACGAGCTCATCACCGTGGTCGGCGTCGGCGTGGACACGGATCGGTTTCGGTACCAGCACCTCGAGGATCGGCCGACCTTCGTCTATGGCGGCACCATGTCGGAGATCCATGGCGCCGAGGTCTTCATCCGGGCGCTCGCGCACCTGCAGGACTCGCATCCGCAGGCCAGGATCCTCATGGTCGGTGGCGGCGTCGAGGTCGACGCGCTCCGAGCGCTTGCCGACGAGCTTGCGCCCGGCAAGGTCGAGTTCGCGACCCCGCAGCCACCCGAGGTTCTCAGCAAGGGCTTCTCGGCCGCCCCAGCCGCCCTGGCGTCCATCCGGCCCGGAGTCGGGTACGACTTCGCCTTCGCGACCAAGGCCCTCGCGGGCCTCTCGGCCGGCGCGCCGGTGATCTATGCGGGTGTCGGCCCGCTCGCCCAGGTCGTGGCAGCGCATGGACTGGGCTGGGCGGTGGGCTGGGACGAGCGCGAGGTCGCGCGCGCCATGGCGGCTGCACTCGACGCGCCGCCCACTCCTGCCACGCGAGCCGCCGCCGCGGAGTGGGTACTGGAGAACCACAGCCTGCGCGCGGTGGCGACCAAGGCGGTCGCGGTCGTCGAGTCGGTCGTCGCACCGCATTGATCGGCCCGTGACCGTGACAAGATATGGCGCTGGTGGATCGCGGGGAGCGACCTCTTCTCGCGCCCGCCACCCGAATGGACTGTGGAGGACGTATTCGTGAAACTGGTCATCAGGCAGCTGCGAAAGATCCTTCCGTACCTGCCGCCGGACGCCCCACGGTTCCTCGTCTACTACTGCCTGGTGTCCTCGGTGCTCGCGATGCTGGACGTCCTCGCGCTGATGCTGCTCGCGATCGCGTTGGCGTCGGGCGCCACCAACAAGGCGCTGAGCCTTCCCCTCATCGGACACTTCCAGCGATCGGACTTCGCTTGGATCGTGCTGGCGCTGTCGATCGTGGTGATCGGCAAGTCGGCTGGTGCGGTTCTGCTCCAATGGCAGGCGACCCGTCGTTTCGCGCTGTATGAGATCTCGGTCGGCGACCACCTCTTCTCGACCTACATCCGCGCGCCCTGGGAGGACCGCCTCCAGGAGAACTCGGCGCGGGTGGTGCAGATGGTCCAAGGCGGCATCGCCAACGTGAACACGGGCTTCCTGCTGCCGATCACGACGCTGCCCGGCATGCTGGTGACCAGCGTCGGAGTGATCCTGGTCATCGTCCTCAACCAGCCGCTGACCGCGCTGATCACCATGGTCTACCTCGGTGGCATCGCCGGCCTGCAGTACTACGTCCTCGGCAAGAAGACCCGCCAGGCCGGACGCGTCATGCGCGACTCGTCGCTGAGCGTCGCACGGCTGATCTCCGGCATGGTGTCGGCCCTCAAGGAGATCACCCTGCGGGGCAAGGCCTCCGAGGTCGAGGCCGTGGTCCACGTCAACCGCGCGAAGACAGCCCACGCGCGGTCCAATGCCGCGTTCCTCGGGACCGTGCCCCGCTTCGTCTTCGACTCGGCCGTGATCGGCGGCTTCCTGCTCACGGGCGGCGTCGCCTATCTGGTGGGCGGGATGTCGCAGGCGGTCGCCGCCATCGCGTTGTTCGGCATCGCCGGCTTCAGGCTCGTGCCCTCCTTGACCGCGTTCCAGTCGATGATGACCCAGACGGTCACCTCGGCTCCCTTCGTCGACCAGGTGATCGCCGACATCCAGCGCGCCGCCGAGTACCTCAAGAGCCAGGAGATGCTGGGCAAGGAGCCGCTGCCCGAGCGGATGTCGGAGTTCACCCTCGAGAGTGTCGGGTTCACCTATCACGGTGCCCACGAGCCCGCCGTTCGCGACGTCTCCGTGCGGGTTCCGTTCGGCTCGACGGTGGGCATCGTCGGTGCCTCCGGAGCGGGGAAGTCGACCCTGGTCGATCTCCTGCTCGGGCTGCTTTCGCCGTCCACGGGGCGCATCGCGATCGACGGGAAGAACCTCGAGGACGTGCTGCTCGCCTGGCGCGAACAGGTCGGCTACGTGCCCCAGGAGGTCGCGCTCTTCGAGGGGACCGTCGCTCAGAACGTCGCCCTGACCTGGAGCGAGGACTACGACACCGAGCGCGTCGAGGATGCGCTGCGCAAGGCGCAGCTCTGGGACACCGTGATGGCGCGACCCAAGGGTCTGCAGGAGCAGATCGGTGAGCGGGGCGTCGCCCTCTCCGGCGGCCAGCGGCAACGTCTCGGCATCGCCCGAGCCCTGTACACGCATCCCCTCGTGCTCGTCCTCGACGAGGCCACCAGCGCGTTGGACACCAAGACCGAAGAGGACGTGGCAACCGCCATCCGCAGTCTCCACGGCGACGTGACGGTCATCTCGGTCGCACACCGGCTCTCCACCATCCGGCACTCGGATCTGGTCCTGTTCATGAAGGAGGGCAGCATCGTCACGCGCGGGACGTTCGACGAGGTCGTCGCGGAGAATCCGGAGTTCGCCTATCAGGCCGCCCTCGCCGGCCTCGCCTGAGCCGACGCGTCTCCATGCGAATCCTCTGCATCTCCTTCTCCGACATCCGCGCGGATGCGCGCGTCATCCGCCAGCTCGAGGTGCTCAGGCAGCACGGCGAGGTCACCACGCTGGGCTATGGAAGCGCACCTGATGGCGTGGATGAGCACCTCACCATCGACGCCGCGCTGCCGTCCTTGCCGCAGACTCCGCTCGGGGTCATCAAGCTCGCGCTGAGGCGCTATCGCAGTGTCGAGCTCGACGCGCCGGCGGTGCGCGCTGCCGCTACCGCTCTCGCAGGTCGTGAGTTCGACGTGATCGTCGCGAACGAGGCGCGCTCCCTTCCGTTGGCGGTGCGCGTCCGGGGGAGCGCGCGGGTGTGGTGCGACCTCCACGAGTGGGCGCCGGAGGAGCGCAGCCATGTGCTGCCCTGGCGGCTGCTCGTCGCTCCCTTCATGGCGTGGGTCTGCCGTACCTACCTGCCGCAGGTCGACGCGGCCACCGCGGTCAACGGCTCGATCGCCGCGCTCTACGACGAGGCCTTCGGGGTCCGTCCCGAGGTGGTCCGCAACGCGATCGCCTTCCAGCCCGACCTCGCGCCGTCGGCCGGACCCGACGGCGTGATCCGGCTGGTCCACAGCGGGGCGGCGGTTCCGGGGCGCAACCTCGAGCAGCTGATCGACGCGGTCGACCTGTTGGAGGGGCGCTTCAGCTTGGATCTCTACCTGGTCCGCGCGCGCGAGGGCGGCGCGTTCTGGCGCTCGCTCGTCGACCGGGTGGAGGCCTCACCCTTCGCGACCCTGCACGATCCGGTGCCACCGGCGGACCTTCCCCGCACGCTCAATCCCTACGACCTGGGCGTCTTCCTGCTTCCGCCGCATACGCCGAACCATCGACTGATGCTGCCGAACAAGTTCTTCGACTTCGTGCAGGCCCGGATCGGGGTCGTCTTCAGTACGGCGGTGGAGACCGATCGCCTCATCCAGGACTACGGTCTGGGCGTCGGGGTGCCGGGCTTCGAGGGCGCCGACCTCGCCGAGGCGTTGCGCGACGTGAGCGAGGAGCAGGTTCGGGGCTACAAGCTGGCCTCGGATCGCGCCGCTCGCGAGCTCAGCTCCGATGCGGATGTGGCCGTGGGGCACGCCATCCTGGATCGGCTGGCGCAGGGTCGTTAACGCGCGCGGTCGACGAGCTCGTCGATGACGCGGCGGGCTGCGTGGCCATCGCCATAGGGGGCGGCATCGGTGCCCTCCGGTCGCGGCCGGGCGACGGCCGCCGAGATCTCCTCGGCCGTGTTCGCCAGGACGTTCCAGCCCAGCTCCACCGTCTCGACCCATTCCGTCTCCGTGCGCACGGTGGTCGCGGGAACGCGGAGCAGGAACGCCTCCTTCTGGAGGCCGCCGGAGTCGGTGACCACCCCGCGGCTGGCGAGCACCGCGGCGATGAGGTCGGGATAGGCGAGCGGCTCATGCTGCACCAGGGAGCCGGTGGTCAGCTTGATGCCGGCGGTCGCGGCGCGGGCGGCGACCCGCGGATGCGCGAGGAGCACGACCGGGTGGTCGAGTCCGGACAGTCCGGCCACCACCTCCGCCAGCCGGGCTGGATCGTCGGTGTTCTCGGCGCGATGGATGGTCGCGAGCGAGAATCCGCCCGGTGTCAGGCCGAGCTCCGCGACGAGCTTCGAGGCCGAATCGGCCACCTGGTCACGCGTCTGGAAGAGCACGTCGGTCATCACGTCACCGACGACCACGGTCTTGTCCGCCAGGCCCTCGCGGGCGAGATGGTCGGCGGCTACCTCGGTGGGCGCGAGGAGCAGGTCGGCGGCGTGGTCGGTGAGGACGCGGTTGTGCTCCTCCGGCATGCGACGGTTGAAGGAGCGCAGGCCCGCTTCGAGATGGGCCACCGGGAAGTGCAGCTTGACCGCACTGAGCGCCGCGGCGATGGTCGAGTTGGTGTCGCCGTAGACCAGCACCCAATCAGGGCGGTGCTCGTCGAAGACCCCGTCGAGGGCACCGAGCATCGCGCCGGTCTGCACGCCGTGGCTGCCCGACCCGACACCGAGGTGCACGGTGGGCGCGGGGATGCCGAGATCGTCGAAGAAGACGTCGGAGAGCATCGGGTCGTAGTGCTGCCCGGTGTGCACGATGACGTGCTCGACACCGGCAGCGGCCGCCGCATGGGCGATCGGGGCGAGCTTGACGAACTGTGGTCGCGCACCGACCACGCTGACGATCCTCACAGGAACTGGTCCTCGTCATCGCTCGGCACCGGCGGCTCGAGCGGTCGCTGCAGGCCGGCCGGGGGTGCCTCGCTCAACGCCACCTTGCGCGCGAGCTGGGTATAGCGCTGCTCGGCCTCGCGCTGGCGGCGGAACATGGTCGCGACGAAGCTGAAGAACGCGATCACCAGGAGGTAGAGGACGAGGTCGGTGCCTCGGCCGATGCCGACCAGGTGGGCGACGCGGGTCCACAGCGTCGGGAAGAGGACCGAGAGCGCCGCGAGGGCCGCGAAGGCGAGCAGTCCGAGTCGGCGCACCGCCTGCGTCCGCTGGCCGGTGCCCGCCAGCAGCCGCAGCGCGACGGCGACGATGCCGACGATGAGGACGACTTGGATCCAGAAGGTCTTGGTCATCGCCAGATCAGCTCCACCAGGATGTTGACCGCGTTCCAGAGCGACTGGCCCTTGGACTTCGAGTAGTCGGTGTAGAGGATGTGGACCGGCATCTCGGCGTAGCGCACCGGCTCGCTGTTGACGCGCATCGCGCCGATCTCGTTCACGATCTCGGTGGCGTGCGCCATCCGGTTCTGGGTGATCTCGAGCTGCTCGAGGACGTCGCGCCGCAGCACCCGCAGGCCGTTGTGGGCATCGGTCAGCCGGGTGCGCGTGGTGGCGTTGGTGAAGGCGACGGCGGCCTTGAGCACCAGCTTCTTGAGGCCGGTGGCCGAGGTGCGGTCGTCGAGGAAGCGTGAGCCGAAGATCACCTGCAGATCGTTCTCGCGGGCGCGGCGGACCATCGCGACCACATCGCTGATCTGGTGCTGGCCGTCGGCGTCGTAGGTGACGACGTAGCGCATGCGGGGATCGGTCTTGGCGTAGTCGAAGCCGGTCTGGAGGGCCGCGCCCTGGCCGAGATTGACCGGATGGCGGATGACCACCGCACCGGCGCGTTCGGCTTGCAGCGCCGAGTCGTCGTGGGAGCCGTCGTCGACGCAGACGACATTGGCGAAGGTGCGGCGCGCATCGGTGACCACGTCGCCGATGACCGAGCCCTCGTTGTAGAGCGGCATGACCAGCCACACATCGTCGGTTGTCTCCATCGCCGGACAGCATAGTGTCGCGCGGCGTAGGCGGGCCGCTGCCACGCGCGTGCCTGAGAGGGTCGTGAACGGGTTCTCCGATAGGCTCCATGCGTTTCAAGCCCCGCAGTCGAGGGCGGATTCCGGCGATATTCGATGGAGCATGAGTGAACACCGACCTGGTCGTGGTGGGGTCTGGCCTCTTCGGCCTGACCGTCGCCCAGCAGATGGCGGAGCAGGGCCGCAAGGTCCTGGTCATCGACCGTCGCAGCCACCTCGGGGGCAATGCCTACAGTGAGATCGACGCCGAGACGGGCATCGAGATCCACAAGTACGGCGCGCACCTCTTCCACACGTCGAACGAGCGGGTCTGGGAGTACGTCAACCGCTTCACGGCCTTCACCGGCTACGTGCACCGGGTGTACTCCAACCACGGCGGCGAGATCTACCCGCTGCCGATCAACCTCGGCACGATCAACCAGTTCTTCCGCGCGGCCTACAGCCCGGCCGAGGCACGCGAGCTGATCAAGCAGCAGGCCGCCGAGCTGGGCGACAAGGAGCCGGAGAACTTCGTCGAGAAGGGCATCTCCCTCATCGGCCGGCCGCTCTACGAGGCGTTCATCGCCCACTACACCGCCAAGCAGTGGCAGACAGATCCCGAGAAGCTCTCCGCCGACATCATCACGCGACTGCCGGTTCGCTACACGTATGACAACCGGTACTTCAACGACACCTACGAGGGCCTGCCGGTCGACGGCTACACCGCCTGGATGACCCGGATGGCCGATCACCCGAACATCGAGATCCGCCTCGACACCGACTTCTTCGACGAGTCGCAGCCGGTCAACAAGGCGGCGGTCGTCGGTAACGTCCCCCTGGTCTACACCGGACCGGTGGACCGCTACTTCGACTACGAGGCCGGCAAGCTCGGGTGGCGCACGATCGACCTGGAGGAGGAGCGACTCGACGTCGGCGACTTCCAGGGGACCTCGGTGGTCAACTACCCCGACGAGGACGTCCCGTTCACGCGGATCCTCGAGTTCCGGCACTTCAACCCGGAGCGCGAGATGGCGGAGGACAAGACGATCATCCACCGGGAGTACTCGCGGTTCGCCGGCGAGGGCGACGAGCCGTACTACCCGGTGAACACGCCCGAGGACCGGGCGGGCCTGCTGCAGTACCGCGATCTCGCCCAGGCGGAGCGCCAGGTGCTCTTCGGCGGTCGCCTCGGGATGTACAAGTACTTCGACATGCACATGGCCATCGGCGCCGCGCTGTCGATGGTGGACAACAAGCTGACGCCGCACTTCTCGGCGGGTCAGGCACTGCAGAGTGGAGGCGTCGAGGCGTGAGGAAGAAGCAGACGCAGGTCTGGCGCACCGTCAGCCAGGTGGTCTTCCCCGGCGAGGACAACGACGATGCGCTGGCGCTCTACCTCGACTTCGGCCGCCAGGTGGGCGTCGTCCCCGCCGGTGACGCCGTGGACACCGGCCAGGTCGACATCGCCAAGCGGGCCGAGCAGCCGGGCTACGTCATCGAGTACGAGGGCAGCGATGTCATCGCCGGCCGGCACGAGCTGACCCTGACGCCCGGCCGCCGGATCTCGCTGGGCACCTACTTCAACGCCTTCGCGGCCGCCTACTGGCGCCGCTGGACCGACGTCCGGACCGTCCGCCTGAGCGTCACCGTGTCGGGCCACGCGGATGTGCTGGTCTACCGCTCCAACTCCCGGGGCATCCTCAGCCGCATCGATGGCGCCATCAACCCGTCGGGTACCAACACCTTCACCTTCGACCTGCCGTTGGACAACTTCGCCGACGGTGGCTGGTACTGGTTCGACCTGATCGGTCACAGCGAGGATGCGCGCCTGGAGCGAGGGGAGTGGCAGGTCGCGGACGAGCCGGTCCGCCCCGGGACGCTGTCGATCGGCGTGACCACGCTGAACCGCACCGACTACTGCAAGAACCTGATCGCCAACGTGGCGGGATCCGCGGATCTGCGCAAGGTCCTCGACGTGATGTACATCGTCGACCAGGGCACCCAGCCCGTCGAGAGCGAGCCGGGCTGGGAGGACGTCGCGCTGGAGCTGGGCGATCAGCTCCGCGTCATCAAGCAGGCGAACCTGGGCGGCTCGGGCGGCTTCGCGCGCGGCATGTACGAGACCGTCACGGCGGGCGTCAGCACGTATCACATGATGCTCGACGACGACGTCAACATCGAGCCCGAGGCGATCGTCCGGGCGGTGACCTTCGCCTCCTACTGCCGCAAGCCGACGCTCGTCGGCGGCCACATGTTCGATCTCCTCAACCGCTCGGTGATGCACGCCTATGGCGAGGGCGTCGAGCGCAGGAAGTGGTTCTGGGGGCCACTGGCGGGGCTCGAGTACGGCGTGGACCTCGCCCGCACCAACCTGCGGGCGGCGCCGTGGATGCACCGCCGGGTGGACGTGGACTACAACGGCTGGTGGATGACGCTGGTCCCGGTCGAGGTGATCAAGGAGATCGGCACGTCGCTGCCGGTCTTCATCAAGTGGGACGATGCCGAGTTCGGCATCCGCGCCGCCGAGCACGGCTACCCGACCGTGTCCATGCCCGGCGTCTGCGTCTGGCACATGTCGTGGACCGACAAGGACGACACCATCGACTGGCAGGCCTACTACCACGAGCGCAATCGGGTGCTCGTGGCCCTGCTCCACTCGCCCTTCCCCAAGGGCGGCACGCTGCTCCAGGACTCGTTCCTGACGGCGACCAAGCAGGCCATGTCGATGGAGTACTACGCGCAGGCGCTGCGCAACGAGGCGATCCGCGACCTGCTCAAGGGCCCCGACCACCTGCACGCCACGATCGGCACCAAGCTGCCCGAGCTCCGCGCGATGGCGGCCGAGTTCAGCAACACGACGTACGAGAGCCACCCCGAGGCTTTCCCGCGCGCGCGTCGCACCGGTCCGACCGCATCCGGTCAGCCGGCGCCGCGCCCGCGCTTGCGCAAGGCGCCCCTCTGGCTGTTGAAGACGGGCGTACATCAAGCGCGCTCGGTCGCCCCCGATGCGCTCGAGGTTCCCGAGGTCGCGCTGACGCACGCGGAGGCACGATGGTGGACGCTGTCGCGCCTCGACTCGGCGCTGGTCACCAAGGCCGACGGGTCGGGAGTGGCGTTCTATCGCCGTGAGCCGCAGCTGCTCCGCGAGCTGGTGAAGGAGAGTGTCCGGCTCCACGCGGAGCTGCGCCGCAACTGGGACGCGCTGGCCCAGCAGTACCGCGAGGCGCTGCCGGAGTTCACCTCGTTCGAGGCATGGCGTCGCTCCTTCGGGCTGGACGCGGGGGCGTCTGAGTGAGTGAGTCGGGGGGCCTGAAGCCGCTGGTCGCGCCGGGGCAGGGCGTCGGCCTGCTGGACGTGTTCCGGCGGCGCTATCTGCTCAATCTGCTGACCCGCAAGGAGTTGCGCGTCCGGTACCGCGGATCCGTGCTCGGTCTGCTGTGGAGCTACGTCAAGCCCGCGTTCCAGCTGATCGTCTTCTACATCGCGATGGGCAAGTTCCTCGGACTGGACAAGACCAAGCCGGACTACCTGATCTACCTCTTCTCCGGCATCGTGATGATCAACTTCTTCACCGAGGTCTTCAGCAACGCCACCCGCAGCATCGTGCGCAACGGCGACCTGGTGAAGAAGATCTACCTGCCGCGCGAGCTATTCCCGGTGTCGTCGGTGACCGTCGCGATCGTGCACCTGCTCCCGCAGATGGTGATCCTCGTGTTCGTCGCCATCCTCTACGGCTGGCAGCCCGGACCCCTCAACATCCTCGCCGGACTCCTGGCGGTGGCGGTCATCATGATCACCGGTCTCGGGGTCGGGCTCATGTTCGCCGCCTGGAACGTGCTGTACCGCGACGCGGAGAACTTCGTCGACCTGGTGCAGATGGCAGCGACCTGGATGTGCCCGGTGCTCTACACCTGGGACAAGGTCGCCAGCGTGCTGCACGGCTTCTGGTGGGTGCTGTACCAGGCCAATCCGCTCACCGGTGCGGTCGAGTTGGCGCACTACTCGCTCTGGCTGCCCGCGGGCGGCGTGCGTGAGAAGTACCCGCACGCGACCGGGCTGATGCCCCACGACTTCGGGACCTACACGGTGGTCGCCGTGGTAGCCAGCCTGGTCCTGCTCGCCCTCGGCCAACTCGTCTTCCGGCGCCTCGAGGGCCGGTTCGCCCAGGAGGTTTGACGTGAGAGGCAGGCGCTGATGGTCACCGCGATCGAGATCCGTGACCTCACCAAGGAGTTCAGTCTCCGCCGTACCCGCTCCATGAAGGAGATGGTGGTGTGGACCGTGCGTGGGCGCGGCAAGGAGCTCCGCTCGGACTTCCGGGCCCTGGACGGCATCGATCTCACCGTCGACGAGGGGGAGAGCGTCGCCCTGCTGGGCTACAACGGATCGGGCAAGTCGACAACCCTGAAGCTGATCTCGGGCGTGTACCGACCCGACGGCGGCTCCGTGAAGGTACGCGGCCGTGTGGCCGGCCTGATCGAGGTGGGGGCGGGCTTCCACCATGACCTGACCGGGCGGGAGAACGTCTACCTCAACGGCGCCATCCTCGGCCTCACCGAGCAGGAGATCGAGGAACGCTACGACGACATCGTCGCGTTCAGCGAGATCGAGGAGTTCATCGACACCGAGGTGAAGTTCTACTCCTCGGGGATGTTCCTGCGTCTCGCGTTCTCCGTGGCCGTGCACAGCGACCCCGACATCTTCCTCGTCGACGAGATCCTGTCGGTCGGCGACGAGCCGTTCCGGCGCAAGTGCCTGGCCCGCATCAAGGAGCTCAAGACGCTGGGCCACACCCTCGTCATCGTCACCCACGATCTCGACATGATCCGGACCGTCGTCGAGCGAGGCGTCGTGTTGCGCAAGGGGACGGTCGTCTTCGACGGACCCATCGACAAGGCCATCGATGTTCTGCGATCAGAGGAGTAGCACCTGATGAGCGGTTGGCTCAGCGCAACCCCCGACATCCTGTTCGTCCTGGCACTGCTGGGCCTGCCGGGCCTGATCCTGGCGCTCTGCCTGCGGTTCCGGCCCTGGGATGCCGTCGGATTCAGCGTGCCGCTGAGCCTCGGGGTCCTCGCGATCGCCGACGAGGCCGCGCTCCACGGCCATGTGCGCTGGGGCCTGCCCGTGGTCGTCGGCACGACCGCCGTGCTCGCCCTGATCTGCTTCCTCGGCGTCCGCCTCCTCGGGAACCGCGGAGGACGGTGGTCAGCCACGCCGGCCGCCGGTACCGCGAGCGATGCGGTCTGGACGGTCCGCGAGCACCAGATCGCCGTCGTGGCCACGCTCGGCGCGGCCGTGGTGGGCGCGATCGCCGTCGCGCGGGGCATCGGCAGCCCGGACTCGATCAATCAGACCTTCGACGGCGTCTTCCACGTCAACAGCATCGACGCGGTGGCGAAGCAGCACCTCGCGTCACCCGGGCTGTTCGCCGGGCTCACCAACGGCACCCACAGCGGCTTCTACCCACCCACCTTCGGCGCCGTGGCCGGCCTCCTCAAGATGGCGACGGGCATCAACGCCATCAACGCTGCGAACATCACCGCCCTGGCGATGGCGATGCTCTGGCCGGTCACCGTGTCCATCGGGATCCGTCGCCTGGCCCGTCCCACCTGCTTCGGCTATGTGATCGCCATGGTCGGTGCGGCCACCGTCGCCCTGTTCCCGGCCCTCCTGCTCCGGTTCGGCACCCTGTGGCCCAACGCCCTCAGCTATCTGGCGCTGGCCCCGGCGCTCGTGGTGCTGGTCCGCCTCTTCGGGCTCGACGAGTCCGACGGCGAGGCGGAGCCGCTCGGTCGCCTCGCCGTGGTGCCGACCATCGTGGTCGCGGTCATCGCTCTGCCCGGCGTCTTCTTCGCCCACCCCGGTGCCGCCTACCTGCTGCTCTACCTCGCCGTGCCGGCTCTGGTGTGGTGGGGATGGCGCCGCTTCGCCTGGACCGGCTCGAGCGATCTGCGCATGCGGCTGGTCCGCGCGAGCGGGGTCGTGGTCGTGGCGGCGATCCTCTTCGTCGGCGTCGTCTGGGCCTCCTACCGCGTCCCGGCGATCGCCGCCGTCCGCAAGCAGTTCTGGCCACTGAAGGAGACCTGGGACGAATCGGTCGGCCACGTGCTGTTGCTGGGAACGCGCCTGAACGCGCCGAATGCGGCGATGGCGCTGATGGCCGTCGTCGGCCTCTTCGTCGCGGCCCGGTATGCACGCGGTCGCCTCCTCATCGCCTGGTACCTGATCATCGCCACCCTGGCCGTGCTCTCCGCGGGCATCGAGACGCCGTCGACGATGCGCTGGACCGGCTTCTGGTACAACGACCCGTTCCGGCTCTTCTCAGCGCTGCCGGTGGTGGTCCTGCCGCTGATCGCGCTGGGAGCCGAGGCGATCCGCCGCCGATTGCGTGCCGAATGGGATGCGCTCGCGGCCTCGGGCGAGCTCGGCTCCCTCTCCCGGCTGAACTCCGGCATCGTCGCGGTGCTGGTCGTGTCCCTGGGCGTGCTGGCGTTGCAGGGTGGGCTGGGCACCCGTCGGGTCTCCAACACGGTGGCGGCGAGCTACGCCGACGCCCCGAACCCGATCGTGAACGCGGACGAGGCGGCGATGCTCAAGCGGCTCCGCACGCAGGTGCCGGCGGGCATGGCCATCGCGGGGGACCCCTACACCGGCGAGGTTCTGGCCGGCGTGCTGAGTGGGCACCCGGTCGTCTACGCCACCTTCGGTCATCCGTCCCAGGCGGACCGCAAGCTGGTGGCGATGTCCTTCAATCGCTACCAGGCCGACCCGGCAGTCTGCGCCGCGGTGAAGCGGCTCAAGATCGGCGTCGTGGTCACCGGCGACCACTTCCTGATGGAGACGCCGGCGCAGTTCCGCCGGTACGCGGGGTTCGAGAACCTCGCGGCCATTCCCGGGCTCACTGCGATCGACAGCGGGGGTGACGCTACCGCCTTCCGGGTCGCGCCTTGCCATGCCTGATTTATCGGTGCGCAATTAGCGCGCATTGAATTACACATTTGTAATTCAATAGAAAGCCTTGCTAAAGGCCCTGATAACAATGTGAAAATTGTGCCCCAATGTGATTCCTGTTCGGGATGGGGTGCGATTTTCAATGGCCACAGCGGTCGTGACCAAGGAGCGCTACGTGTCCGCCTGCCAGTTCCTGCTGGTGATGGCGGTCGTGGCCACAGTGGTGATCGCGGTGGCTCGGGTCGCGCGTCTGGACATCGTCGGACATCCCTCGGCGCCGACACACCAGGCGGTGCCCGCGACATCGACGGACGACGGCACGCGCTGAGGGCGGCTCGTCAGATGAGAACGTCGGTGGGGCGCTCGTTGTCGTAGCGCCGGCTCCACTGATCGTCCCGCGGTCGGGCCACCGTCACCATCGATCCGCCGGACACCAGGGCGGCGAGCAAGGTCGGCACGGCGGAGTCGTCCAAGGGGTGGCGCGCGGTCAGCAGCCGATTCCCGCGCCGCGACTCCGCCTCCTTGCG
>JBQCJL010000234.1:0-12331 GCA_051952795.1 Marmoricola sp. | reverse complement strand
CACGTTGAAGGTCTCCGGCCTCGCGAAGGGCGAGAAGCTCACCGTGACCTACGCGGGCCGCGTGATCGTGCGTTCGGTCGCTAGCTCCACCGGCACCTACGCCCACGCCATCCCTGCTGGGTCGTCCTTGGGTAACAAGGCGCTGGTCGTGACCGGCCAGTTCTCCAACCGCAAGGGCAGCAAGACGATCACGGTCATCCGTTGATCCTTCGCCCGCTGCGCTGCCTGGTCGCCGTCGCACTGGCGGCTGCGGGGCTCACCCTGGTGGTGGGTCCCGCAACCGCGGCGGGCGCCGCCTACTGCTCAGGCTCCGGAGTCAACGTGCTCGTCGACTCCGGAGCCCTGGGCGCGGGCGTCGTGAAGGGCTGCGGGCAGGGCACCGTGGCGCATCCCGTCTTCGACTCCGCCGGCTACACCCTCACGGAGATCCACACGGGCGGCATGTCGGGCTTCGTGTGCACCGTCAGGATCGGCGGCAAGGACTGGCCCTCCGACGGACACTGCACCGGTGCGAACGGGGACGGCTATTGGGCGCTCTTCGTCGCCAGCCCGGGAAAGCCGTGGGTCTATGCGAGCCTCGGCGCCGACTCGCAGTCGGTGAGCAACGGACAGACGGTCGCGTTCGCGTGGCAGGCGCCCGGCGGCGGGACTCGTAAGCCGAGCGTGGCGCCGGCGACCCCGGCTGCCAGGCCGAGCGTGCGAACGCAGGCGGCTGTGCCGCACAGGCCCTCGGCTCCGATCGCGAAGCCGGCGGGTCCGCCCGCAGCCGCGTCGCCCACGCATGCCGCGACGACGCTGGCGAAGCCGACCACCTCCGCCAAGCCCACAGCACACCCGACAGCCTCCGCCACGGAGGCGCCCTCGACGTGGAGCATGACCGCACCCGCGACTGTGTCGACGGCCAAGCCGGGATCGTCGGGCGGTGGACTGCCGTGGTGGATTCCAGTGGGCATCGGTGTCCTGCTGGTCCTCGGTGCCGCCGGTACGTGGTGGCGCAAGCGGGTCGGCGGTCAGTAGCCGATGTCCCGACCGGCACGTGAGCTGCATCCGGGGGCCTGGTGGATCTGGGCCCTCGGACTGGCTGTCTTCGCGTCGCTGATCACGAATCCGTTCCTGCTCCTGCTGATCATCGGCGTCGCGGCCTACGTGGTGAGCATGCGGCGCTCGAACCATCCCTGGGGCGCGTCGTTCACGCTATATCTCAGCCTTGCGACCGTGATCGTGGTGATCCGGGTGCTGTTCCGCGTTCTCCTCGGCAGCTACGTCGGCGCGCAGGACACCGTGCTGTTCACCCTGCCCCAGATCCCGCTGCCGCACTGGGTCCTGGGGATCAAACTGTTGGGTCCGGTCACGGCGGCCTCGGTGCTCGGCGGGCTCTACGACGGCCTGCGACTGGCCACCATCGTGGTCTGCGTGGGCGCGGCCAACGCCCTCGCCAACCCCAAGCGACTCCTGAAGTCGCTGCCGCCGGCGTTCTACGAGATCGGCACCACCCTGGTGATCTCCATCAGCGTGATGCCGCAGCTCGCCGAGAGTGTCGGGCGCGTGCGTCGTGCGCGCGAGCTGCGCGGAGTGGCTGGAGGGCGGATCGCCAAGGTGCGCGGCATCCTCGTGCCGGTGCTCGAGGACGCCCTCGAGCGCTCCATGGCACTCGCGGCCGGCATGGACGCGCGTGGGTACGGCCGCAACGGCGCCGCCTCTCCGAGCCAACGCCGCCTGACGGGTGCCCTTCTGCTGGGCGCGCTGGTCGGCGTCGGGGTGGGGAGCTACGGGATCTTGGATCAGACCTCGCCCCGATGGATGAGCACGCCCGCCATGATCCTGGGCGCCCTGCTTGCCGGGGTGGGCTTCTGGTCGGCCGGCCGACGGGTCGAGCGCAGCCGCTATCGTCCCGACACCTGGCGGCCTGCGGAGATCGCGGTGGCGCTGACGGGCGTGCTGGTTGCGGCCGGTGCGGTCGTGCTGGTCACCGATCCGCTGGTGCGCAACCCTGACGTGTACAAGACCCCGCAGGTTCCCTGGATCGCGCTGGTCATCGTGCTGCTCGGCTTGGCGCCCGCCTGGCTGGCTCCCACGCAGGTCCAGGTCGTATCGACGAAGACGGGAGGTGAGGATCATGTTCGAGCTGCGTGATCTCCACTTCCGCTACGACGGCACCGAGCCGGTGCTGAAGGGCATCGACCTCACCATCGAGACGGGGGAGCTAATCCTCATCGCGGGCCGGACCGGGTCCGGCAAGTCCACGCTGCTCGGCACCTTCAACGGTCTGGTTCCGGCCTTCACGGGCGGAACGATCACCGGTGACGTCCTCCTCGACGGCGTCAGTGTCATCGGCGTCCCGCCGCGCGATCGCGCGGAGACCGTCGGCTACGTCGGACAGGATCCGTTGGCCTCCTTTGTCACGGACACGATCGAGGAGGAGCTCGCCTACGGCATGGAGCAGCTCGGTCTCGATCCAGCGACGATGCGTCGACGTGTCGAGGAGACGCTGGACCTGCTCGGCATCGCGGACCTCCGCTCGCGCGATCTGCGAACGCTGTCAGGAGGTCAGCAGCAGCGTGTCGCGATCGGTGCGGTCCTCACGATGCATCCCCGCCTCCTGGTCCTCGACGAGCCGACCTCGGCCCTCGACCCGACCGCGGCCGAGGACGTCCTGGCGACCCTGACCCGGCTGGTCCACGACCTCGACATCAGCGTCGTGCTCGCGGAGCACCGGCTGGAGCGGGTGCTGCCCTTCGCCGACCGCGTCGTCATCGTCGAGGGCGACGGGGGGATCCGGGAGGGATCGGCTGCCGAGATGATGGAGGCGGCGCCGGTGGCGCCGCCGATCATCGAGCTGGGTCGCCTGCTGGACTGGCGCCCGTTGCCGCTCACCGTGCGCGATGCCCGACGTCGTGCCACGTCCTTCGCATCCGCCGCCCGTCCGACTGGCCCGCGCCGAGTCGGCGCCGTGAAGCTGCGGGCCTCGGGAGTGAGCGTCCGCTACGGCAGTCGCCACGCCGTCGACGCGGTGGATCTGACGCTTCTCGAGGGCTCGGTGACCGCCCTGATGGGGCGCAACGGCTCCGGCAAGTCGTCGCTGTTGTGGGCATTGCAGGGCAGCGGCCCGCGCTCCGCCGGCGGCGTCGAGGTCGATGGAGTCGATCCTGCCAAGGCCAAGCCGAACGTCCGTCGCTGCTTGGTGGGCCTGGTGCCGCAGACAGCCGCCGATCTGCTGTACCTGGAGTCCGTCGCCGAGGAATGCGCGGCCTCGGATGCTCTGGCGGGAGTCGCGACCGGGGAGACGCGGTCCATCCTGAGCCGCCTCGTGCCGGGGATCAGCGATGCCCAGCATCCGCGCGACCTCTCCGAGGGGCAGCGCCTGGCGCTCGTCCTCGCGATCGTCCTGGCGGCCAAGCCGGGCGTCATCGCGCTCGACGAGCCCACCCGCGGCCTCGACTACCCGGGCAAGGCGGCGCTCGCCGAGATCCTGCAGGCGCTCGCCGGCGAGGGACGTGCGGTGATCGTGGCCAGCCACGACGTCGAGTTCGTCGCCGAGGTCGCCGACCGGGTGGTCGTCCTCGCGGAGGGGGAGGTCGTCGCAGAGGGCGCGACGCGCGAGGTCGTCGCTCAGACGCCGGCCTTCGCCCCCCAGGTCCAGAAGATCCTGGGAGAGGACTGGCTGACCGTGGGACAGGTCGCGGAGGCGATCAGCGTATGAGCGCCGTGACCCGCGATGTCGCGATCCCGCTGCGCAAGCGGTCGATCGCCGTGTTGACGGTGGCGACCATCGCCGGACTGGTGATGTACCTGTGGCCTCTTTTGGTCCGCGTGCATGTGAACAACACCGTGTCGCCGCCGCTGATCTTCCTGGCCTTGCTGCCGCTGGTGATCCTGGTGGTCCTGGTCGAGCTGAGCGAGGGCGGCATGGACGCGCGCACGCTGGCGATCCTCGGCGTGCTCACCGCGATCAACGCGGTGATGCGCGGCATCTCGGCGGGAACCGCGGGCGTCGAGCTGGTCTTCTTTCTGCTGGTGCTCG
This sequence comes from Marmoricola sp., assembly GCA_051952795.1. GTDB lineage: Bacteria > Actinomycetota > Actinomycetes > Propionibacteriales > Nocardioidaceae > Marmoricola. Next base: position 8,310 of record JBQCJL010000234.1, on the reverse strand, counting down.
GCGGCCGTGTCTTCGGCGCCGGGTTCGGCTTCGTCTTCGGCTGCACGACGCTCTTCGCCTCCGCTCTGCTGACGGGCGGAGTGGGCCCGTGGCTGCCCTTCCAGATGATGGCGGCCGCCTGGGTGGGCATGGGTGCGGGCTTGCTGCCACGCCGCGTGCGTGGCCGACCCGAGATCGCCCTGCTGGTCGGCTACGGGATCCTCGCCTCGTACCTCTACGGCCTGGTCACCAACATGATGGGTTGGCCGTTCCTGGCCGGGATCTCCGTGCCGGGCCAGCCCGCAGGACTCTCCTTCGTGCCGGGTGCACCCCTCTGGGACAACCTGCAGCGCTTCGCGGTCTACACGTTCTGGACGTCGTGGACCAGCGTCGACACGATGCGCGCGATCTGCACGACGCTCGGCCTGCTCGCTCTCGGGCCCGCCGTGCTGACGACCCTGCGCCGTGCCGCCAAGCGGGCGCGGATCCTCCCGATCGCCTAGTTGACGCGGTCGAGCAGCTGCAGCAGCAGCTCGTAGACCTCCGCCGGCTTCTCCATGCCGATGAAGTGGCTGCCACGCAGTTCGACGTATTCGGCGTCCGGGATGCGCTCGGCGGCGGTCCGCATGTCGTGCGTCGAGGCCAGGATGTCCCAGCGGCCCGCCACGAAGGAGGTCGGGACCGTGATCCGGCTCAACGAGACCTTGCGATGCGTCGAGGTGGCCACCGCGAGGTGCATGTACCACTCGATCGGCGTGCTGAGCAGCTCCTTGACCGTCCGCCGGGTGTTCACCACATCGGGCGTGGGCAGCATGAAGCCGGAGTGGGTGAGCAGCTCGCCTGCGATCGGGCCCCACTTGATCTGGTGCGACACCACCGTGAGCACGGGGCCGAAGAACTCCATGGTGCGGGCGGCATTCACCGTGATGGCGGCACGCACGAACCGGGGGATGTGGAGGGGCGCGAGCATCGAGGAGAACGTCTCACCGGGGACACCGGCGACCGCGAAGAGGCCGGTGACCCGCTCGGGATGGTGGAGGGTGAACTCGAACATCGTGTTGACGCCCATCGACCAGCCCATCAGCACGCACGCGTCGATCCCCGCGTCGTCCATGACCGCGAGCGCGTCCTCGACGAACTCCGAGATGCCGCAGCGTGACCGGTCCTCCGGGCGCGCGGAGCCGCCGGTGCCGCGGTGGTTCCACGACACGACCCGGACCGCGCACTCATCGGAGAGCAGCGAGGGCCAGCTGTACGGATTGGTGCCGAGCCCGTTGCACAGCAGCACGACGGGTGCGCCGGCAGCCTCGAGGGACCCGTCGACGTCGTTGGTCCAGGCGCGGAGCCGAGTGCCGTCGGCGCTGTGGACGTCGTAGTACCGAACGAGCTCCACGTCGTCCAGCGGCGCGACGGTGCGCCGGTAGTCGGGAACCAGGCGCAGGCGCGGACGCGGGCGCGGTGCGGGCAGAGCGGTCATGGCGTAAGTGTGCCTGAAACGGAGGGGTTTTCGGCTGGAAGGTGACGGAGACCGCAGCCTCAGGCGGCCGGGGTCGCGATCGGTGTTGGCGCGCTACGGCCGCGCACCACGACGGGTGTGAGGCGGTGCCAGTGCTCGGCCTCGTCCCCGGCGGCGTCGAGCAGCGTGGCGTTGGCCATCACCAGCGCGGGAACATCCTTGGCGAGCTCGGTGAGGCGGGCGGCCTCGTTGACCGGGTCGCCGATCACGGTGTACTCGTAGCGCTGGGCGGCGCCGACGTTCCCCGCGACCGCGCTGCCCGCAGAGACGCCGATGCCGGCACGGACCTCAGGAACCTCCTCGCGCAGCCGGGCACCGAGCTCGCGTGCCGCGGCCAGGAGCGAGGCCTCCATGGTGGGGTGGGCCGTGGGCGCACCCCAGACGGCGAGAGCGGCATCCCCCTCGAACTTGTTCACCCATCCGCCGTGCTTGTTCACGACCTCGATCACCACGTCGAAGAACCGGTTGAGGACCGTAACCACCTCCTCGGGTGGTCGATCGGTCGCCATGCCGGTGGAGCCGACGATGTCGACGAACAGGATGCCGACCTCGCGCACCTCGCCGCCGAGCTTCACGCCGCTCTCCAGAGCAGCCCGGGCCACCTCGGCGCCGACATGGCGGCCGAAGAGGTCGCGCATCTTCTCGCGCTCACGCAGGCCGTGCAGCATGTCGTTGAAGCCTGCCTGGAGGATCCCCAGCTCGGTGCCGTCGTAGATCGGCACGTCGACGCTGAAGTCACCGGCTCGGGCCGCGGTCACCGACGTCAGCAGGGCACGGACGGGATCGGAGCCGGCCTTGGCGGCGAGCCAGGTGGTGAAGCCGCCGACCACGAACGATCCGCCGCCCAACACGACCATCGTGACCGAGAGCCGCTCGGCACTGATCTGCCGGCCGAGGCTGAGGGCGGTGATGCCCGCCAGGGTGATGCCGAGCAGGGCGATCCCGGTGCCGAGGAACCAGGCCAGCACGATGCGCAGTCCGAGCCGCATGCCCAGGCGATCGGGAACGCCCTGAGCCAAGGCGATGCGGGCGAAGGGTCGCTGCAGCCGTTCGGCGACCAGGTAGGTGACGGCACTGGTCGAGAGTCCCGACATCATCACGATGACGAAGACGAGCGCGCCCAGCGATGGCTTGATGCTCGCGTTGTAGCCGCCGAACAGGAAGGCCGCGACCGTCCACAGCGCCATCACCAGCAGGAAGAGGCGCCGGGGCATCCGGAGCAGGTTCTTGCGGTCTCGGTCGGTGGCCTCGCGGCCGGTTTCGATCCACCCGATGGTGTTCGCGCTGATCTTGAGTCCGCGCAGGGCGCCGACGACCATGGCGAGCACCATGTAGGACGCCGCCAGGATGAGATTGGAGATCTTGAGGTCCTTGCCCGCATCCGTGTGGGGGAGTGGAACCACCAACACAGCAAGGCAGAACACGACCACGGTGCCGCTGAGGTTGATCAGCAGGATGGCGGTCGAGATCATGGCGCGCAGCCACCAGACCCTCGAACCACGAGGAGGTGCGGGCGGGCGCGTCATGGCCGAAACCTACCGCTCGCCGCCTTAGGCTGGGGCCATCGTGAGCTCAACCCCGCGACCGTTCGCCGTTCGGATGCTGCCGCTCTTCCTCATCGTCCTGATGTGGGGGTGCATCGTCGTGGGACTCACGGTCCGCGACCCGGCGCAGGCCGTCGCGCCGACGCCGGTGGCCGCGCCCCGACCCGCGATGCTCGAGATCCCGCAGCTGCCCGGCGGCGGCACCCACTGGGCCCCGGACCGGTTCTTCGTCGCCTACTACGGCCTTCCCGGCGCTCCGGCGCTCGGTGTTCTCGGCGGCGGTAGCCCTCGGCAGGTCTGGTCCGGTCTCCGGCGCGAGGTCCGTGCCTTCACGCGACCGGGCGTCGACGTGCAGCCGGTCTTCGAGGTGATCGCGACGGTGGCCTCGCGCGGTCCCGGGCCCCGCGACGACTTCAACAGCGACATCCCTCGCGCGACCGTCCGGCGCTACATCGCGGCGGCCCATCGCCTGGGCGCCGTGGTGGTGCTCGACGTGCAGCCCGGTCGCGCCAGCTTCGACAGCGTGGTGCGGCGGTGGGCCTGGGCCCTGCGGGACCCGTGGGTCGGGCTCGCCATGGATCCCGAGTGGCGGATGGGCCGCACCGAGCTGCCCGGTCGCGTGATCGGCAGCGTCGGCGGCCGCGAGATCGACCGGGTCGCGCGCTGGCTCAGCGCCTTCACGCTGGAGCAGCGTCTGCCCCAGAAGCTCTTCCTCGTCCACCAGTTCATTCCGCGGATGATCAGGAGCCGGGCCGCCATCCAGGGCCATCCCGGCCTGCTGATGATCCAGCAGGCCGACGGGTTCGGCACGCGCCGGGAGAAGCTCGACGCGTACCACGCGGTCGCCTACCCGCGACGGTTCGCCGAGGGGTTCAAGCTCTTCTACACCTGGGACGTGGGGCGGATGAGTGCGCGGCAGGTGCTGGCGATCCAGCCGCGGGTGCGGTTCGTGAGCTTCCAGTAGTCGGGGGAGCGCCCGGTGGGCGGCTGGACCACTCCCGGCTGCCCACGATCTAGTACGCTCGTACCAGATCCTGGGACGGACTTCGCGCTGAGTTGAGCGTCGGCCCGCCGAGCGGCAGGATGGGGTCCATGCACGGGACTTTCCTCGTACGCACGCGATGCGCGGTGTGACGGCAACCAGCCAAGACACCACGCATCGACCCCTCGCCTGCCCGCTGGCCGAGGGGTTTTTTGTTGGACGCGGGACATTGCGGACGGCCATGCGATGGCGACACAGAAGGTGACCTAGAGAAGATGAGTGATCAGCACGGCGGGGGCTCGAACCGCGCCGAGACGGTGACAGGCGCACAGAGCCTGATCCGATCGCTGGAGAGCGTCGGTGCCGAGAACATCTTCGGCATCCCGGGCGGAGCGATCCTTCCGGCCTACGACCCGCTCTACGACTCCTCGATCAGGCACATCCTCGTACGTCACGAGCAGGGTGCGGGCCACGCCGCTCAGGGCTACGCGGTCGCCGGCAAGCGCGTCGGCGTCTGCATCGCCACGTCCGGCCCCGGCGCCACCAACCTCGTGACCCCCATCGCGGACGCCTACATGGACTCCGTGCCGATGGTGGCCATCACGGGCCAGGTCAATGCGGACTCGATCGGGACGGACGCCTTCCAGGAGGCGGACATCCGCGGCATCACCATGCCGATCACCAAGCACAACTTCCTGATCACCGACCCGCTGGAGATTCCGCGGGTCGTCGCCGAGGCGTTCTACCTGGCCGAGAGCGGTCGCCCCGGTCCGGTGCTCGTGGACGTCGCCAAGTCGGCGATGACCGCGCAGACCACGTTCGACTGGCCCAGCGAGATCACCCTGCCCGGCTACCGTCCGGTCACCCGGCCGCACGCCAAGCAGATCCGCGAGGCGACCCGGCTGATGCTGGAGGCTCGTCGGCCGGTGCTGTACGTCGGCGGCGGAACCATCCGCGCGCAGGCGTCCAAGGAGCTGCGTGCCTTCGCCGAGCTCACCGGCATGCCCGTGGTGACGACGCTGATGGCGCGGGGCGCGTTCCCCGACAGCCACCCCCAGCACCTGGGCATGCCCGGCATGCACGGAACCGTCGCGGCGGTGGCCGGTCTGCAGAAGAGCGACCTGATCATCAGCCTCGGGGCCCGCTTCGACGACCGGGTGACGGGCAACCTCGAGTCGTTCGCACCCCACGCCAAGATCATCCACGCGGACATCGATCCGGCCGAGATCGGCAAGAACCGTGCTGTCGACGTTCCGATCGTGGGCGACGTGCGCGAGGTCCTGATCGAGCTGTTCGCCGCCATGCGGGCCGAGGCCGACCAGGGCAACACGGGTGACTACGAGGGCTGGGTCAAGTTCATGGCCGACGTGAAGTCCCGCTACCCGCTCGGTTACGACAGCCCCGCCGAGGGCCTCGCTCCGCAGTACGTGATCGAGCGCCTGGGTCAGATCGCCGGTCCGGAGGCGATCTACGTGGCCGGCGTCGGTCAGCACCAGATGTGGGCGACGCACTACGTCGGATTCGAGCACCCCAACACCTGGATCAACTCCGGGGGCGCGGGCACCATGGGCTTCTCGGTGCCGGCGGCGATGGGCGCCAAGGTCGCGCGTCCGGACAGCACCGTGTGGGCCATCGACGGCGACGGCTGCTTCCAGATGACCAACCAGGAGCTCGCGACGTGCACCCTGGAGGGCATCCCGATCAAGGTGGCCATCATCAACAACGAGTCGCTCGGCATGGTGCGCCAGTGGCAGACGCTGTTCTACAACGAGCGTTACAGCAACACCGACCTCCACACCGGACCCGCGCGCCAGATCCCCGACTTCGTCAAGCTGGCCGATGCCTACGGCGCCGTCGGTCTGCGCTGTGACAACGCGGCCGACGTCGACGCGACCATCAAGAAGGCCATGGAGATCGACGACGTTCCGGTGGTCGTGGACTTCCGCGTGCACCGCGACGCGATGGTGTGGCCGATGGTGGCTGCCGGCACGTCCAACGACGACATCAAGTACGCGCGCGACCTTGCGCCCCAGTTCGAGGAGGACGACCTCTGATGTCGGTCCACACCCTGTCGGTCCTGGTGGAGAACAAGCCCGGCGTGCTCGCACGCATCGCGGGCCTCTTCTCGCGTCGCGGCTTCAACATCGACAGCCTGGCGGTCGGCCCGACCGAGCACCCGGAGATCTCCCGGATGACGATCGTGGTCAACGTCGAGAACTCGCCGCTCGAGCAGGTGACCAAGCAGCTCAACAAGCTGGTCGAGGTCATCAAGATCGTGGAGCTCGAGGACCGCGAATCCATCGAGCGCGAGCTGCTGCTGGTCAAGATCAGGGCAGACGTCGACACCCGCGGTCAGGTGCTCGACGCCGTCCAGCTCTTCAAGGCGAAGGTCGTGGACGTCACTCCGGACGCGATCACCATCGAGGCGACCGGCAACGCCGACAAGCTGGCCGACTTCCTGCACGTGCTCGAGCCGTTCGGCGTCCGCGAGCTCGTCCAGTCCGGCCTGGTGGCCATCGGTCGTGGCAGCCGCTCGATCAGCGAGCGCACCCTGCGCCCCGTTCCCGTTCCCGTGCCTGCCCCCGCGGCAGCGCACCAGTAAGCACAGCACCGAATCAAACCCAGTAGAAGGAGCTCCCGTGGCGGAGATGTATTACGACGACGACGCTGACCTGTCCCTGATCCAGGGCAAGAGCGTCGCCGTCATCGGTTACGGCAGCCAGGGCCACGCCCACGCGCTCAACCTGCGCGACTCGGGTGTGGACGTGCGGGTCGGCCTGCGCGAGGGCTCGTCGAGCATCGCCAAGGCCGAGCAGGAGGGCCTGCGGGTCCTTCCGGTCGCCGAGGCTGTCGAAGAGGCCAACGTCATCGTGATCCTCGCTCCCGACCAGCACCAGCGCCACATCTACCGCGACGACATCGAGCCGCACCTGGCTGCCGGTGACACGCTGGTGTTCGGCCACGGCTTCAACATCCGCTTCGGCTACATCAAGCCGGCCGACGGCATCGACGTGATCATGGTGGCGCCGAAGGCGCCCGGTCACACCGTGCGCCGCGAGTTCGTCGCGGGCCGCGGGATCCCGGACATCATCGCGGTCGAGCAGGATGCCTCCGGCCAAGCCTGGGACCTCGCCAAGTCCTACGCCAAGGCGATCGGCGGCACCCGGGCAGGCGTCATCAAGACGACGTTCACCGAGGAGACCGAGACCGACCTGTTCGGCGAGCAGAGCGTCCTCTGCGGCGGGGTCTCGCAGCTGATCATGTACGGCTTCGAGACCCTCACCGAGGCCGGCTACCAGCCGGAGATCGCCTACTTCGAGGTGCTCCACGAGCTCAAGCTCATCGTCGACCTGATCAACGAGGGCGGCATCGCCAAGCAGCGCTGGTCGGTCTCCGACACCGCGGAGTACGGCGACTACGTCTCCGGTCCGCGAGTCATCGACCCGTCGGTCAAGGACCACATGAAGGAGGTCCTCGCGGACATCCAGAGTGGCGCCTTCGCCACCCGATTCATCGCCGACCAGGACGCCGGTGCGCCGGAGTTCCTCGCGCTGCGCGAGAAGGGTGCCCAGCACCCGATCGAGGTCACCGGCAAGGAGATCCGCTCGCACTTCTCGTGGAAGCACCAGGACGCCGACTATGTCGAGGGCTCCGCGGCTCGCTGATCGTCGTCACGCAGGAAGGCGCTCCCTGACGGGGGCGCCTTCTTCGCATCCGTGGTGCCCAACACAGTCTCCATACATAGGTGGTCGAAGCTCGGGTCTCCCTCCGGCAGTCTGGGCGCATGGATGCGGTGGGGCGCAGGCCGACGTGGGACGAGTACGCGCGCGGGATCGCGCTCAATCTGCTGAGCGCGCGGATGGCGCGAGGGTTGAGTCAGGAACGGCTCGCGAACCTCGCGGGCATCTCGTCGTACACCTATCAGAAGTTCGAGAAGGGCGAGTCCCGCCCCGGTGCGCCGATGAACCCCCGGCTCAGCACCCTCGTGGCGGTGTGCTCCGTGCTCGAGGTCAGGATTCAGGACGTGCTCCCGCCGGTGCCACCGGACGTGTCGGCTCGATGAATCACGGTTCTGTCGGAGGCCGCTGACAGACTCGAGGCATGGATCAGCGCCTGAACTTCGTCACCCTTGTCGTCTCCGACCTCGCGGCCTCACGCCGGTTCTACGTCGACGGGCTGGGGTGGTCCACGGCGCTCGAGGCGCCGGACGAGGTCGCGATGATCCGCGTGGGGGAGAAGCTGGTCCTCTCGCTCTGGTCCGAGGAGCACGCCGTCGCCGAGATCGGCGC
>JBQCJL010000233.1:0-5540 GCA_051952795.1 Marmoricola sp. | reverse complement strand
CGGAAGCCGAACCCCAGCGCCCCGGAGGTCTCCGGCTCGAAGGTGAGCGCCGCGTCGTTGAGCTGCAGCTTCTCCAGGGCATCGCGCAGCCCGGGATAGTCGTCGCCATCGATCGGGTACAGCCCCGCGAACACCATCGGGTTCGGATGGGCGTAGCCGCCCAGCGGATCGGTAGCACCGTTGTTCTGGCTGGTGACGGTGTCGCCCACGCGGGACTGGCGGACGTCCTTCACCCCGGTGATGAGATAGCCGACCTCGCCCACCCCCAGGTCGCCGGCCTTGACGGGCTCGGGGCTGATCACGCCGACCTCGAGCATCTCGTGCACCGCGTTGGTCGACATCATCTTGATGCGATCGCGGTGGGTGAGCTTGCCGTCGACGACGCGGACGTAGGTCACCACGCCGCGATAGGTGTCGTAGACGGAGTCGAAGATGAGCGCCCGGGCCGGCGCATCGGCATCGCCGACCGGGGCCGGCGTCTCCCGGACGATGTGGTTGAGAAGGCTCTCCACGCCCATGCCGGTCTTGGCGGAGACGCGCAGCACGTCCTCCGGATCGCCGCCGACGAGGTGGGCCAGCTCCGCCGCGTACTTCTCCGGGTTGGCGCTGGGCAGGTCGATCTTGTTGAGCACCGGGATGATGTGCAGGTCGGCGCCCATGGCGAGGTACAGGTTGGCCAGGGTCTGCGCCTCGATGCCCTGAGCCGCGTCGACGAGCAGGATCGCGGCTTCGCAGGCCTCGAGCGAGCGGGACACCTCATAGGTGAAGTCGACGTGGCCCGGGGTGTCGATCATGTTGAGGATGTAGGTGCCGGGCTCGGGGCCCTCCTCGTTGTCCGCCGCGACCGTCCACGGCATCCGCACGGCCTGGCTCTTGATGGTGATGCCGCGCTCACGCTCGATGTCCATGCGGTCGAGGTACTGGGCGCGCGCCGCGCGCTCGTCGACCACGCCGGTGAGCTGCAGCATCCGGTCCGCCAAGGTCGACTTGCCGTGGTCGATGTGCGCGATGATGCAGAAATTGCGGATCACCGCGGGGTCGGTCTGGCCTGGCTTGGGGGCGACCGGCTGCGGAGCTTGCGGCATGGGGTTAGGAACTCTTTCGGCGATTGATGCGTGCGATGCGCGTCAGTGTCCCATTCACGGGAGCGGACTGCGAAAATGACGGCTGTGCCAGCCAAGCCCCCGGTCCCCGAGATCCCGCACGGACGCACCGCGCGACGGCTCACCTGGGAGTTCCTGCCCAAAGAGCTCCGGGGCGAGATCGAGGGGCATCTCGGCGGCGAGGTGATCAAGGCCACCAGCCACAACAGCGGCTTCACGCCTGGTTTCGCCTCCACACTCCGGGCCGAGAACGGCAACACGCTCTTCGTGAAGACCGCGCACAAGACGGCGCAGGCCGTCGCCGCGCGGTCCTACGTCGTCGAGTCGGCGTCCTTGAAGAGGCTGGGACCGGTGATCCCGTCGCCTCGACTGCTCTGGGTCAGCGACGGCGACTGGATCACCCTCGGCTTCGAGCAGATCGCCGGTCGGCCACCCGAGCGGCCGTGGAACGACGACGAGTTCGCACGGGCCCTGGACCTCACCGAGCGGATCGCCGGGGTCGAGCCGCCCGCCGGTCTCACACCGCTGATCGATGACGCTCCCGAGTTCCTCACGGCGTGGGATCTGGTCGCGGTCCGCCAGCCGGATCATCCCCATCTCCAGGAGGCCTCAGCGCTCGCCCAGCGGCTGGCGAAGGTCCCGATGACCGCCCTGGCCCACGCCGACCTACGCTCGGACAACCTGCTGGTCACCGACGACGGCGCGGTGCTCGCCTGCGACTGGACCAATCCGGCGCTGGCGCCGCCCTGGCTCGACGCCGTCACGCTCGGCATCGAGGCCTACGGCGACGGTCTCGACGTCGACAAGCACTTCTCAGACCGGACCACCCTCGCATCCGCTCCCGACGATGACGTCGACGCGTGGCTGGCGGCGTTCGCGGGGTTCATGCGCTACTCGTCCCTGCTCCCCTCGGTCCGCAATTCGCCGTACCTGCGGCTGCACGCGGACTGGTACGCGACCGTCGCCTGGGAGTGGCTCAGCGAGCGCCGTGACTGGAACAGGTTCTAGTATTCTTCGCCCATGAGGCGGATGTCCGGCGTCGACGCAGCGTTCTGGTACGGCGAGACCGCGGCCTGGCACATGCACATCGGCGCGGTCGCCATCCATGACGCTGCCGATGCCCCCGACTTCAGCTTCGAACTCGTCCGCAAGCTCGTCATCGAGCGCCTCCCCCAGATGCCCCAGCTGCGCTGGAAGGTGGTCGAGGCGCCGTTCGGGCTCGATCGGCCGTGGTTCGTCGAGGACGAGACCCTCGATCCGGATTTCCACATCCGTCGCATCGGCGTCCCCCAGCCGGCCACGCGCAAGGAGCTCGACGAGCTCGTCAGCCGCCTGATGTCCTACAAGCTGGACCGCTCGCGACCGCTGTGGGAGCTGTGGGTGATCGAGGGCCTGCAGAAGGGCCGCATCGCGACCCTCACCAAGATGCATCACAGCATCGTCGACGGCGTGAGCGGCGCCGGTCTGGGCGAGATCCTGCTCGACATGACGCCTGAGCCGCGACCGCCCTCGACGGAGATCGTCCACGGCATCGGATCCCGGGCCCCGCATCCGGTGAAGGCGCTCGCGGGCGCTGCCGTGAACGTCGGCATCCATACCCCGGTGCGCCTGGCCAAGATCGCCCGACAGACCGCCGAGCAGCAGATCGCGGCTCGCTCGCTCAAGAGCAAGCCACCGCGGTTCTTCAGCGCCCCCACCACGCGGTTCAACGCGACCATGACGCCCCACCGTCGCGTGACCGGAACCCGGGTGGAGCTCGCCCGGGTGAAGGCAGTCAAGGCCGCCTACGACGTGAAGCTCAACGACGTGGTGCTCGCACTCGTCGCCGGAGCGATGCGGCACTACTTCGCCGCCCGCGAGGGGGTCCCGAGCAAGCCGCTCATCGCTCAGATCCCGGTGTCGACGCGCACCGATGACAGCAAGGCCCAGGTCGGCAACCAGGTCAGCTCGATGACGGTGTCCCTGGCGACCGACATCGAGGATGCGGGCGAACGCATCCGCGCGATCTACGAGAGCTCCCAGAGCGCCAAGGAGATGGCGCAGGCGCTCAGTGCCAAGCAGATCATGCAGTTGCCCGACATCACCCCTCCCGGTCTGCTCTCGTTGGCCTCCCGGGCGTACACGATGAGCGGCCTGGCGAACAATCTCGCGCCGATCAACGTGGTCGTGTCCAACGTCCCCGGGCCGCCGGTCCCGCTGTACATGGCGACCGCTCCGCTGCGCTCGCTGCTCCCTCTCGGACCCCTCGTTCTGGACGTCGGCCTGAACATCACCGTGTTCAGCTACCTCGACTGGGTCGACTTCGGCTTCATCACCACCCCCGAGATCGCTCCGGACATCGATGCGATGGCCGACGCGGTCTCGATAGCGCTGGCTGAGCTCGAGGAAGCGGCCGGAATCGCGCCCCCGACGACGATTTGAGGCATCCGGGCGCTCGCTGGTAACCTTGACCCTTGTGTCTGCGCGGCAATCGCCGTTCAGTCCCCCATCTTCTTCCTGTAGAAACTCCGAGCAGAAGGCGCACCGTGGCCAACATCAAGTCTCAGATCAAGCGCAACCGTCAGAACGAGGTTGCGCACGAGCGCAACAAGGCGGTCAAGTCCGGCCTGAAGACGGCGATCCGTCGCTTCAACGAGGCCGCTGCCTCCGGCGACGCCGACAACGCCAAGTCGCTGGCCGCCGAGGCCGGTCGCAAGCTGGACAAGGCTGCGTCCAAGGGCGTCATCCACAAGAACCAGGCCGCGAACCGTAAGTCGGCTCTCGCCAAGAAGGCCTCGGCTCTCTGAGCTCAGACTTCAAGTCCCCGCTGCGCTGAGCGCGGCGGGGACTTTTGTATCTCCCGAGGGGCGGGCTCAGGAGGCCTGTCGACGGCTCGTTGCCACCGAGATGACCATCCGCTCGAGCGCATAGCCGGCGTCGCTGGCCTGGCCCTTGATGTCGGCGTCGGCGCGCGCGACCACCTGGATGGCCGACCCGACCGAGGCCTGATCCCATCCGCGCGCCTGCGCTCGGATGCTGGAGAGCTTCCAGGGCGGCACGCCGATCTCCCGTGCCAGGTCCTGGTCCCGCATGCCGCGCCGCGCCCCCATCAGGCGCGCGAGGCCGCGCAATCCACCGGCGAGGGCGCTGGTGACCAGCACCGGAGGCGTGCCGGTCTCGAGCGCCCAGCGCAGCTCCTCCAGGGCGTGGGTAGTCCTACCGGTCAGGGCCGCGTCGGCGATGGCGAACGACTTCGCCTCGGCCCGTCCCTCGAAGTACTGCTTGGCCATCTCCAGGGTCACCGGTTGGCCCTCGAAGTCGCTGCTGAGCTGATCCGCTGCTGATGCGAGCGAGCGCAGGTCCTGCCCCACGGCGCGGACCAGGTGCTCGGCCGCCTCCGGATCCACGCGCACGTGGTTGCGCCGGAACTCGTTCACCACGAACGTGGCGAAGTCGCGATCGCCTTTGACGGTCCCCGTCGCCACCTCGGTCACGCCCGGCAGCTTGCGGAGCTTGGCCAGCGTTCCGCTGCCACGCTGACCACCGGAGTGGACCAGCGTCACCGCGACGTCGTCGGCCGGAGCGCCGGCGTAGTCGAGGAGCGACGCCGCGGCCTCGTCGGAGGCCTCCTCCACGCGCCGGATGACCACGGCGCTCGTGCTCGAGAACAGCGAGGGTGCCGCGAGGTCGGCGATCGCCGAGGAGGTGACGTCGCCGCCGTCGAGCTCCGCGAACGCCGCCTCGGCGTCCACCCGGCGCACCGCCGCTCGCGCGGACTGCACCGCTCGCTCGGCTAGGAACTCCTCCCCACCGGTGATCAGGATGACCTTGCCGAGAACATCGGCGGGAACCTGATCGCTCGCTGTAGCCACGCAGTCACTCTTTCATGAGCGACCGACAGATGCTGCGGTGAGCGGCGTCTACGCGCGGCGCCGCAGCAACACCGCGGTCACGAAGAGTGCCGCGCCCCAACCGACCAGGCGGTAACCCCACACGGTGACAGTCGAGGTAGCGCCCGTTGCCGTCGGGCTGGCGGCGAGGCCCGCGTCGATGGCCGTCGGAATGACGACGGCGTTCGGCACGACGACCGGAGCCGGCGTTGCCTTCAAACAGGTCGACCTCTCCTTGAAGGTGTGCGTCCACAGCGACTTCGACGCCGGAGCCAGCGCGTAGCCACTGTCAGCCCGGGCGGCCACGCTCACCGTTCCACCAGGCGCGAACGAACCGGCGATGGTGTACGTGATCTGGTGGGTGTCGAGAGTGTCGCCGAGGGCGTTCCACTGGGCGCGGCTCATGAAGCCCGAGCCTGCGAGGCTCACCGTGCCGGCGTCGGTCGGACATGCCGGGTTCTTGAACTGAGCCTCGGTGCTCGTCACCGATATGGCGCTCGCCGCTTCACAGTTCAACGCTGCAGGCCCGAACGTGTGCGAGAACGTCGCGGTGGTGCTGGGAGCGAAG
>JBQCJL010000232.1:0-4977 GCA_051952795.1 Marmoricola sp. | reverse complement strand
ATGCCCGCGCACTACGAGCCAGCCGAGTCACCGATCGCGAATCCGCTGTACGGCCGCCAGGGCAATCCCCCGAGCGAGTCGGTGGCGCACCCGGCGAACCCGCTGAACCCGAGCTTCAGTGAGGTCTTCCCGTTCGTCTTCACGACCTATCGGCTCACCGAGCATCACACCGCAGGCGGCATGAGCCGCACACTTCCGTACCTCTCCGAGCTCCAACCGGAGATGTTCTGCGAGGTATCCCCGCGACTCGCCGAGCTCCGCGGACTCGAGAACGGCGGCTGGGCGACGATCGTGACCACCCGCGCGGCCATCGAGGCGCGCGTGCTGGTGACGGACCGGATGCGGTCGCTGCGGCTCGACGATCGGTGGATCGAGCAGGTCGGTCTGCCCTATCACTGGGGCGGCAACGGCGCGGTCACCGGCGACTCGGCGAACGATCTGGTCAACCTGACGCTGGACCCGAACGTGCACATCCAGGACAAGGTCGGCACCTGCGACATCCAACCGGGTCGACGTCCGCAGGGAGCGGACCTGACGTCGTTCGTGGAGGAGTACCGCCGGCGTGCGGCCGAGGGAGGAAGTCACTGATGGGATCACTGTGGGGACGGCTCGCGGATCCGGCGGGCGACGCCGGCTACGCGCCGGATCATCCGCCGCGCAAGGGGTTCTTCACCGACACCTCGGTGTGCATCGGGTGCAAGGCATGCGAGGTGGCGTGCAAGGAGTGGAACGACGTCCCCGATGACGGCTACGAGTTGACCGGGATGTCCTATGACAACACCCAGCAGCTCAGCGCGAGCACGTGGCGCCACGTCGCCTTCGTGGAGAAGCCCCTGACCACCACCGACCTCGGCCTCCCCGGGATGGGCCCGCCGGGCACCGACGGCTACGACGCTGGCGTGCGCTGGCTGATGTCCTCGGACGTGTGCAAGCACTGCACGCATGCGGCTTGCCTCGATGTCTGCCCGACCGGCTCCCTGTTCCGCACCGAGTTCGGCACCGTCGTCGTGCAGCCCGACATCTGCAACGGGTGCGGCTACTGCGTCTCCGCATGCCCCTACGGCGTCATCGACATCCGGCCCGAGGACGGCCGGGCGTTCAAATGCACGCTCTGCTACGACCGGCTCAAGGACAACCAGACCCCCGCCTGCGCGCAGGCATGCCCCACGGAGTCCATCCAGTTCGGCGATCTCGACGAGCTCCGCGAACGCGCCGACCGTCGGCTCGCCGAGCTGCACGATCGCGGTGTCGACGTCGCCCGGCTCTACGGGCGCGACACCGAGGACGGTGTCGGTGGCGACGGAGCGTTCTTCCTCCTGCTTGACGAGCCCGAGGTCTACGGACTGCCCCCCGATCCCGTGGTCACCACCCGCGACCTCGGCTCGATCTGGCGCCACGTCGCCGGCGCGGCCGCCAGCTTGGCGACGATCGGCATCGCCGCCGCGTGGGGACGCAAGACATGAGCAGGCGCGAACGATCGCTGGTTCCCGAGGCCGACTTCGCGTCGTACTACGGCCGTCCCATCCTGAAGGCGGCTACCTGGAAGGCCGACATCCCCTTCTACCTCTTCGCCGGCGGCCTAGCCGGAGCTTCGGCCGTCCTCGCCGAGGGAGCAGCCCTTCAAGGGTTGCCGGCGCTCGAGCGCGCCGCGCGGCTCACCGCCGCCACCGCGGTGACCGCGGGCACCGGCGCGCTGGTGCACGATCTCGGCCGTCCGGAGCGCTTCTTGAACATGCTGCGCGTGATCCGGCCGACCTCACCGATGTCGGTAGGCTCCTACATCCTGGCTCCGTTCAGTGGAGCCGCCGCGGTGGCCGCTGCCTCCGAGCTCACCGGTCGGGTGCCGCGCCTCGGTCGTCTCGCCGGCGTCGGCGCGGCGGTTCTCGGCCCGCCGTTGGCGACCTACACCGCTGCCCTGATCGCCGATACCGCGGTGCCCGCCTGGCACGAAGCGCATCGGGAGCTTCCCTTCGTCTTCGCGGGCTCCTCCGGCCTGGCCGCCGGGGGCGTCGCGCTGGTGCTCGCCCCGCGCGCGCAGAACGCTCCTGCCCGTCGCATGCTGGTCGCCGGCGCGGCCCTGGAGCTGGTGGCGGGCGAGGTGATGGAGCGCGGACTGGGCATCGTCGCCGAGCCCTATCGCGAAGGACCCTCCGGTCGTCTGATGACCATGGCCAAGGCGACCGCCGCCACGGCTGCGCTGCTGTCGCTCGGCGCCGGACGCTCCCGGACCCTCGCGGTGGTCGCCGGCGCCGCCGCCGCAACCGCATCGGCGATGACGCGGTTCGGGATCTTCGAGGCGGGCAAGGCATCCACCCAGGACCCGAAGTACGTCGTGACCCCACAGCGTGCTCGGCGAGCCGAGAGCCCCAAGACCGCCCAGGACCAGCCCAGTCAGACGAGGTAGCTCGGGCGGCTGCCTACAGTGGGGCCATGCCTCAGTCGGTCCGCTTGACGCAGTTCGCCGCCGGCGGCGGATGTGCCTGCAAGGTCCCACCCGGCGAACTCGAGAAGGTGCTGGGCAGGCTGGACATCGGTGCGGCGCAGGGAGACCTGCTGATCGGAACCGAGACCGGTGACGACGGGGCCGTCGTGCGCATCGACGGTGACCGCGCCGTGGTCGTCACCACCGACTTCTTCACCCCCGTCGTCGACGACGCCTACGACTGGGGCCGGATCGCCGCTGCCAACGCGCTCAGCGACGTCTACGCCATGGGGGGCGAACCGCTGGTGGCGGTGAACCTCCTCGCCTGGCCCCGTGACCGGATTCCCTTCGAGCTGGCCGCCGAGGTCCTACGCGGCGGCGCCGACGTCTGCCGGGAGGCCCGCTGTCATCTCGCGGGCGGGCACAGCATCGACGACCGCGAGCCGAAGTACGGGCTGGCGGTGACCGGTCTCGCCGACCCGGCTCGCCTGCTGCGCAACGACGCCGCCACCGCCGGACTTCCGCTCACCCTGACCAAGCCCCTCGGCGTCGGCGTGCTCAACAATCGGCACAAGGCGACGGGCGAAATCTTCGAGGACGCCGTCGCGAGCATGACCACGCTCAACGCCGAGGCATCCCGTGCTGCCCTCAGTGCCGGCATCACCTGCGCCACCGATGTGACCGGGTTCGGCCTGCTCGGGCATCTCTACAAACTGGCCCGGGCCAGTGGCGTCTCGGCCGTGCTCGACTCCGCCGCCGTTCCCTACCTCGAGGCGACCCGCGCGTCCTATGCCGCCGGCTTCGTCCCCGGCGGCAGCCGCCGCAACCTCGACTGGGTGCGGCCGCACCTGTCCGCCTCGGTCGACGACGACGAGCTGCTCCTGCTCGCCGACGCACAGACCTCGGGTGGCCTGCTGCTGGTCGGCGAGATCCCAGGACACCCGGTCATCGGGGAGATCATTCCGCGAGGCGCGGACGTGCTCGTAGTCCGCTGAGGTCTCGCGGGGTCACTCCTGCTCGCGAGCCGCCTCGGTGTCGGGGTCGATCCGGTCCGCCTCGCGGAGCTGGTCCTCGTGCTGCGCCGCGTGTTGGAGGTAGCCAGTCTTGGCCTCCTGCGCCTGCTCCTGAGCGCGCTCCGCCTCCAGCTGCAAGCGCTCCGCCCTGAGCCGCTCCTCCTCGGCCCGCAAGCGGGTCTCCTCGAGCTCGTGGGCGTTCTGACTGACCTGCGTCCGCAACTCGGTCGCCTGATCGCGCCTGCGGACGACCTCCTTCTCGCGCCTGCGGCGCATCAGCATTCCCACGCCAGCGACGAGGACGACGACGACCACGACCGCGACGACGACCCAGATAATGTCTTTCGCATCCATGGCGTTGCTATACCCGGATTCGGACGAATCAAGAGTCACGGCATTGCTTACGCTCCTGGGCTCCCCGGGCAGGAGTCGAACCTGCGTCGCTAGTCCTGATTCAAAGCGCGGTTGCGGTGGCTAATGGTCGTCCGGTGGTGTTCAGGCCACGCCCAGCCGTCGAGTTCCACTTCCACCAGGGTCCACGAATGTCCGGCGTTCGGATAGCAGAATCGTTAGCAGGATCTCGCGATGAGCTTCGCTAACTATTGCAAGCGCCACTACGAACCGGCTGCCTGGCAGTGCCTGCTCAACCGATCCGGACCGCCTGGCCAGGTGCGGGTGACGTGTCGGCCTCGAAGGCGCCGAGTCGCTCGGACGCGGACTTCAGGCCAGACCTGAACTCGACAACTGATCGATCGCCCTACCCACATGGTGCCGGGTAAACAGCCGCCCTTTGCGGTGTGACCACTCACGGACAAGCTCCGTCGCGCGATCAACATCTTCGGCCTTCTGCCGACGACAGACCCAGTCAGCGCTCGCCAGGAGTTCGACACCATACGGCCCCTCGAAGCCCTCAACCACAGCGAGAACACCTTCGACCGCATCTGCGACGTACGTATAGCGGTCGTCCGCCAGGAAATGTTGTGCCTCGTGAGCGCCCCGCTCAGTTGGCGCGATTGGATTGAGATCCAGGACTGGATCAGCCCCGTCGCCAAATCCGACTGTGTACGCACCCTCCATGCCCTGGAGCAAGTGCCGCACTCGCTCGCTATACGGCCCGTAACGGCCCTGTTGGAAGCGAAGGTCAAGTTTCGGCTCAAGCAGCTCCGCGAAGTACATCAACTTCTGAATCTCAAGGTGCGACGCCCCGGCCTGGTCCTCCCATGGTTCCGCGATCTCGCGTTGCGCAACGTATCTCGCGAGCAAGGCAATCAGGAGGGCGCGGCCCCAGGTCATTTGAATCTCTTCGGGGCCAACGACGGTACGCATTCCAGGCGAAGGGTCGAAGACCAGCGCGCGCACATCCGGCAGGTCTTCAAATGCGCTCTCGATCAGCGGACGGACGTCGGCCCAGGCAAGCCCACCATTTCCAGCACCTAGCGGCGGGATTGCGATCGATCGGATCTCATGGTCCGCGACAACTCGCCTGAGGTCCTCAAGACCGGAACGCACGTATTCGATGCGCGAGGGCGAGCGCCAGTGCTT
>JBQCJL010000231.1:0-3798 GCA_051952795.1 Marmoricola sp. | reverse complement strand
GCCCGCCGGATCCTGTCGTGGTCCACCGGCGCGCTCACCGGGGCACCTTGGGCAGCCCGAGCCCGAACATCGCGATCAGCTCGCGCTGCACCTCGTTCACGCCGCCACCGAAGGTCAGCACCAGGTTGCGACGGGCGGTGCGGTCGAGGTAGTCCAGCAGGAACGCGGTCTCGGGATCGGTCGCGTCACCGTAGGTCGCCACGATCGCGGTCAGCTCGGGACCCAGCTCCTGGATCTCGGCCGAGGCGAACACCTTGGACGAGGACGCGTCGGCCACTGCCGCGGTACCCGAGGCGCCGCCGCCGGCCACCTGCCAGTTCAGCAGCTCGTTGAGCCGGAAGGCCACGGTCGCCCGCGCGAAGACGTCGCGAACCGCGGGCACCTCCAGCAGCGGTGTCCCGGCGGCGGTCGCCTTGTCCTCAGCCCAGGCCAGGACCAGGTCGCGCAGGCCCTCGATCCGGCCCGCCGGACCGAGCATCACGCGCTCGTGGTTGAGCTGGGTGGTGATCAACGACCAGCCGTTGTTCTCCTCGCCGACCAGCATGTCGGCGGGAACGCGGACGTCGTTGTAGTAGGTCGCGTTGACGTGATGCGATCCGTCGAGCGTGACGATGGGCGTCCAGCTGTAGCCGGGGTCCTTCGTGTCGAGGATCAACACCGAGATGCCCTTGTGCTTCGGAGCATCCGGGTCGGTCCGGACCGCGATCCAGATGTAGTCGGCAGCGTGGCCGCCGGTCGTCCACATCTTCTGACCGTTCACGATCCAGTCGCCGGTGGCCGGATCCTTCCGGGCGGCACACCGCAACGACGCCAGGTCGGTGCCGGCGTCGGCCTCGGAGTAGCCGATGGCGACGTGCACGTCGCCCGCCAGGATGTCCTTGAGGAACATCTCCTTCTGCTTCTCCGTGCCGAAGGCTTGGAGCGTCGGACCCACGGTCTGCAAGGTGACGCTCGGCAGATGAACATCGGCGTAGGACGCCTCGTTGGCGAAGATCTGCTGCTCGATGCCGCCTCGACCCTGGCCGCCGTACTCGACCGGCCAGCCGACGCCCATCCAGCCGTCGGCGCCCATCTTCTTGATGGTGCGGTGGTAGGCCTCGCCATGACGGTCGGTGAGCATCTCGATGCGATCCTCACGCGACAGGAGCGACCCGAAATAGGCGCGGGCCTCGTCCTTGAACGCCCTCTGCTCGGGAGTCAGCTCGAGGTTCTTGCCCTCCGACTCGCGGACCGGGACGCCGTCCAGCGCGGCCAGGCCGCCCAGCGTGCGCCCGATGTCGGTGATCCGCTCCGAGTAGGCCGGCAGTGGATAGGTGATGTCGACGCCCATCCCGCCATGGAGGTGATGACAGGTGCGCAGGGCGCGCGGAACCCGGTCGGTGACCACCCAAGAGGCGATCGCGAGGTCGTCGCCGACCGGCTCACCCGCGTCGATGCGGCGCACGATCTCATCGGCGATGACCGAGACCATCCGAGCCTCGATGAAGACGTCGGCGATCTGCTGGGCGACCGCTTGGAACTGGGCGAGCTGCCGGCCGAACTGCTCGCGCTCCTTGAGGTAGCCGGCGGTCAGCTCGAGGGCGCCTGCCAGCAGGCCCGAGGCCTGCACCACCTGGGCGGCCGCGTAGTGGGCTCGAACGGCCACGGAGACATCGGCACCGAGCGTCAGCGTCGGCTCAGCCCCGTCGAAGCGCAGGGTGGCGACCCGCTGTCCCGACGATGACGGGGTGTCCTGCCGGACGACTCCGGCGGCGTCACCGGAGAAGATCGCCAGCCCGTTCGCGGTGGGAACGAGGAAGTGGAGCGGGGCATCCACGTCGGGGATCGCGACGTCGACCTTGGTGCCCCCGACGCCGTCGACGACCGCGGGGACCAGGACCGCGTCGCCGGCCACGACGGCCGCGACCAGGTCCTCGGCTCCGCCTGCATGCAGGAGCGGAAGGAGGCCCGCGGCGATGCAGGTGCCGTACGGCAGATCGCTCGCGCGCCGGCCCAGGGCCTCGATGACCACGGCGACCTCGGCGAAGCCCATGCCGGCGCCGCCGGCGTCCTCGGGCACTGGCAGAGCCGTCAGCCCGGCGTCGACGACGGCCGACCAGGTACCCCGTCTGCCCTCGGGCCCCTTGTCCAGCACGTCGGCGATCAACTGCCGGACCGCGCTGAGTAGTTCGTCCTCCACGGACCCTCCTGAGCTCTACCCGCAACACCATCAGCGCCGGGCCTCCGGCGCAATACTGGAACGTGTTCTAGTCTAGACCCATGCCCGTCGGCTCGTTGCTGTCTCGCGCTCTGCCCACCCCACTCTCCAACCCGATCCCGCAAGTCGAGGTTCCGGAGGGACGCTGGCTCGAGCTGCCGCTGCGAGGCCGGACGTGGCTCACCGACCTCCCCGGACCGACTCCCGACGCCCAAGCGGTGATCCTGTTGCACGCCGTCGGCTGCACCGGACTCCTCACCTGGTTCCCGGCGCTGGCCGACCTCAACAAGCGGTTCCGGGTGATCACGTTCGATCAGCGGTGGCACGGGCGTGGCATCGTCTCCGACCGCTTCTCCGTCCATGACTGTGCGGATGATGTGGCGGCCGTGATCCTGGAACTCGGACTGGAGCGCCCGATCGTGGCGGGGTACTCGATGGGCGGCGTGATCGCGCAGCGCGTCTGGCGCCAGCACCCGAACCTGATCGGAGGGTTGGTGCTCGCCGCGACCACCGATCACTTCCGCACCAAGGGAACCGAGCAGGTCTTCCACCAGACGATGGAGTGGAGCATGGGCGCGCTCCGCACGCTGTCCCGCTCCCGCGTCGTCCGCGCCGCGGCACGCCGTACGGCGGAGCTGCTCGAGGTCGGGCCGACGGACACCGGTCAGTGGGCCTTGGATCAGTGGCGGAGCACGTCACCGTGGGCGGTCGCCCAAGCGGTCGCCGTTCTCGGTCGCCACCACTCGACTCCGTGGCTGAGACAGATCGAGGTGCCGACCGCCATCGTGGCCACCACCAAGGACAGGGTGTTCCCGATCGCGAGGCAGCGCGCGATGGCGGCGAGGATCCCGGGAGCGACGGTGCACGAGGCGAACACCGGCCATACCGGCTGCATCCTCGGGGCCGACGTGTTCGTGCCGGTCTTCGTCGAGGCGGTCGCGACCGTCGCCGCCCGAGCCCGTACTAATCTCTGATTCTGTGCCCGCCCTGACCCGCCGCCCCCGCCGTCGCGTGACCACGCGCCAAGCCGTCATGCTCGGTCTCGCCGCCAATGTGCTGCGGCCGAACGAGAGTCAGTACGGCGCGGTCCCTTCCTTCGCCTTCGGCTGGCCCGTGGGTGAGATGGCGCCTCAGTTCCTGGCGCTCACAGCCGCCGACGCCGTGGCCACCACGGTCCGCGGCCGCATGAGCAAGCTCGGCCTGGGCGTGACCGCGGCGACGATGGGCGCGCTCGGCTACGCGATCTATCAGGCGACACAGACCAAGGACGTCGTCGAGGAGGCGCTCAAGCGGGACCTCGGCCACGAGTACGAGAACCTGCCCGCGGACCGCGAGGTCGACTCGACCGGCCGCACCCTCGGTCTCCTGACCCATCCCCTGCGACCGCAGCGTCCCGGCGTCGAGGTGATCCGCAACGTCAGCTACACCGAGGGCGGGCGGCGCGCGAAGCTCGACATCTATCGCCCGGCCGACGGGTCGGCCAAGGACGCTCCGGTGCTCATCCAGATCCACGGCGGCGGCTGGACGATCGGCAAGAAGGAGGAGCAGGGCCTCATGCGGATGCACCGGCTCGCCGAGCTCGGTTGGGTCTGCGTGGCCGC
>JBQCJL010000230.1:0-2771 GCA_051952795.1 Marmoricola sp. | reverse complement strand
CTCGGTGATCTTCGGTGCGAACTTGCCCTCGGGCATCGCACCGCCAGCGCCCGCGAAGTTGTGGCACGCGGTGCAGTTGGTGCGGAAGAACTCGCCTCCACGGGAGACGTCCGCCTTCGAGAGGTTGACGTCATCGGCGCTGGGCACCGACGGGCCCGGGCCGAGGGAACCCACGTACGCGACCAGGTCCTGGATGTCCTGGGGGGTGTAGACGACACGGTGCTTCAGCGCCTGCTGGCCGGGCTGTTCCAGCGGCATCCGGCCGGTGGTGAGCTGGAAGTCGGCAGCGGCCGCGCCGACGCCGACGAGCGAGGGGCCGTACACGTTGCCCTTGGCGGTGGTGACGCCCTGGCCGTTCTGCCCGTGGCAGGAGGAGCAGCCGACCTGGAACAGAGCCTGACCGCGCGCGACGTCGGCCGACGAGGCGTTGTTGGTGTCGGCGCTGGCCGGTGCGAGCGCGGCATAGAGACCGCCGGTCATCACCAGAGCGGCAAGCAGAACCGCCGGACCCGCGAAGCGACTACGACGCTTGCGAGAGATCTTGGTTGTCAGAAAACGCACGAATTTTCCTTAAATCCAGTCCGGTACTGCTTATTTCAGAATGTAGATGGTCGCGAAAAGGCCGATCCAGACCACGTCGACGAAGTGCCAGTAGTAGGAGACGACGATCGCGGTGACGGCCTGCTCGTGGGTGAACTTGCGCGCCAGGTAGGTGCGCCCCAGCACGAAGACGAACGCGATGAGACCGCCGGTCACGTGGAGCCCGTGGAAGCCGGTGGTCAGGTAGAACATCGTGCCGTACGACGAGCTCGGGATGGTGATGTGCTCGTGGATCAGGTTCGTGTACTCGAACGCCTGGCCGCCGATGAAGATCGCGCCCATGACGTAGGTGAGGATGAACCACTCGCGCAGTCCCCACGCGGCCGGGTTGAGCACGCTCCCACGCCGACCGACCTGACCGCGCTCGGCGGCGAAGACGCCCATCTGGCAGGTGAAGGACGAGAGCACCAGGATTGTGGTGTTGACCGAGGCGAAGGCCACGTTGAGGTGACCCGTCGACTGGTGCCACAACAACGGGCTGACCTGTCGGATCGTGAAGTAAGCCGCGAACAGTGCAGCGAAGAACATCAACTCGCTTGAGAGCCAGATGATCGTTCCAACGCTGACCATGCTCGGACGGTCATGATGCCCGTGCAGACGGGATGCAGGAATCGCGCTCGCTGTTGCCACGCGGTCATTATGTCGTTACTTGCAGGGGTTCGGCATCCCGACCCCCTGTTCACGTGTGTCGCGCCTGTGTTGTAGGGATCTGGCCCCGCGTGTGGGGTGCCGAAACCGAGGTGCGTGACCCGGATAACATCGGTCCGTGACCGTCACGAGCTCGCATTCATCAGGCGCGTCGGCGACCAGCGCGGGTCAGACCCGAGTGCTGGTGTACAGCGACGACGTCGACGTCCGCAACGAGGTGCTGTTGGCGCTCGGACGCCGGCCGGCTCCGGATCTGCCGGAGTTCACGTTCGTCGAGGTGGCGACCGCCGCGGCGCTCCTGGCGCAGGTCGACGCGGGCGGCTTCGACCTGCTCATCCTCGACGGTGAGGCCACTCCAGCGGGCGGCCTGGGGATGGCCCGCCAGCTCAAGAACGAGATCTACCGCTGCCCGCCGATCCTGGTCCTCACCGGCCGGGTTCAGGACAACTGGCTCGCGACCTGGTCGCTGGCCGACGCGGCGGTCCCGCATCCGCTCGACCCGCTGCAGCTCAGCGACGTCGTGCTGCGCCTGCTGCGCGGCGCGGCCGACGCCCAGGCGACCGGCGCGTGAGCGCGCCCACCTGGCCGGACATCCTCACCGCTCTCGTGAGCGGTCGCGATCTGGAGAGTGCGCAGGTTCAGTGGGCCATGCGGCAGATCCTCGCCGGCGAGGCCACGTCAGCGCAGATCGCCGGCTTCGCCATCGGGCTGCGGGCCAAGGGTGAATCCGTCGGCGAGCTGGATGCCGCGGTCGAGACGCTCTACGCGTTCGCGGCGCCCCTGTCGGTCGAGGGCCGCGGACTCGATGTGGTGGGGACCGGCGGTGATCGTTCGTTCTCGGTCAACATCTCCACCATGGCCGCCATCGTGGCCGCGGGAGCCGGTGCCCTGGTGGTCAAGCACGGCAATCGGTCGGCATCGTCGAAAGCGGGATCGGCCGACGTGCTCGAGGAGCTGGGCGTGCGCCTGGACCTCGACCCGCAGGACGTCGCGCGCGTGGCGACCAGGGCCGGCATCACCTTCTGCTTCGCGCCCACCTTCCACGGTGCGCTGCGCTATCCCGGCCCCACGCGGAGCGAGCTCGGCGTGCCCACGATCTTCAACCTGCTCGGTCCGATCGCCAATCCCGCGCGCCCGGCGGCGCAGGCCATCGGCTGTGCCGACCTGCGATCCGCTCCGCTCATCGCGGGCGTCTTCGCCCGGCGGGGGGTCGATGCCTGGGTCTTCCGCGGTGACGACGGCTTGGACGAGCTCACCACCACGACCACGTCACGCCTGTGGGTCGTCGAGGGCGACGGGGTGGTCGAGCACGTCCTCGATCCCGCGAGCCTGGGCATCGCGCCCGCGACCGCCGAGGATCTTCGCGGCGGCGATGTCGCGCACAACGCCCAGGTAGTGAGGGACGTGCTGGCCGGGGCTACCGGTCCGGTGCGCGACGCGGTGCTGTTGAATGCCGGCGCCGCGTTGGCCGTGCATGCTGCCGAGGCGGGGTCGATCGAGGAGCGGGTGGAGGCTGGCATCGC
>JBQCJL010000229.1:0-6769 GCA_051952795.1 Marmoricola sp. | reverse complement strand
GGTCACCCGCACGGCGCTGATGGCCGCCATCGAAGGCAACGGGCTCTACAACCCGCAATGGGTGATCCCCCGCAACTTGAGAGGGTACTACGGCGAGAGCCTGCACCGCAGCTACGGCGGCGAGTGGGACTTCGACCTCGCCTGGAAGCCCCTGGACTCCTTTCCCGTGCGGGCCGGCTGGGTGCGGGCCATCCGTGCGGGGCATGCGCGGATCGCGCGTGGTCTCGACGTCCGTGCGCCCATCCTGGTGCTCTGCTCGGCTGCCTCCTCCACCCCGAGGCTCGGCTCGGATCCTCGGATCCATTCGACCGACATCGTGCTGGACGTCGAGCAGATCCGGCGGCGTGCGCCGCTGCTCGGCGAGCACACCACGATCGTGATGCTCGAGGGCGCGCTGCACGACGTCGTGCTCTCCGCTCCCTCCGTGC
Source organism: Marmoricola sp. (assembly GCA_051952795.1). GTDB lineage: Bacteria > Actinomycetota > Actinomycetes > Propionibacteriales > Nocardioidaceae > Marmoricola. Next base: position 6,341 of record JBQCJL010000229.1, on the reverse strand, counting down.
GCAAGCGCGCGTACGACGAGATGGATCGCTTCCTCACCTACGTCGCGACCTAGACCCAGCTCCCCACCACTAAGGTCGGAACCATGAAGCCAGTGACCAGCATGTCGATCGCCCGCATCGCCATCGGCGCCCTCTCGGTGGCGCGCCCTGACCTCGCGGCGAAGGCCTTCCGGCTCGACCAAATCAGCAATCCGCAGCTGCCCTACATGACGCGGATGTTCGGATCGCGCGAGGTCTTCATCGGCGTCGTCACGCTCTTCTCGAAGGGCCGCGCCCGCCGGGCGTTCACCGGCTTGGGCATCGCGATCGATGGCTCCGATGCCTATGCGGGCTACGAGGCGGGGCGCACCGGAGCGGTCTCCCAGTCGACCAGCGGCGTCTTGACCGCCCCCGCCGTCCTCGCCGTCGTAGCCGGCCTGGTGGGCCTGTTCGAGCGCGACCGCGCCAAAGCGGCCAAGCGCGCCCTGGAGGCCAACGAGGACTAGGTCCTCAGCGGCTCAGCGCGCGAACGACACCATCGCGGTGATCCCCACCGCGACGATCACCGCACGCAGCACGAGCGGTGGCAGCCTCCGGCCGACGGTCGCCCCGATCTGACCACCGATCAGCGAGCCGGCGGCGAGCAGGCCGGCGATCCGCCAGTCCATGGCGCCCGAGAAGAGGAACACCACCGCCGCGACCGCGTTCACCAGGGCGGAGAGCACGTTCTTGAGGGCGTTCAGGCGCTGAAGGTCGTCGTCGATGGCCACGGTGAACAGCGCCATCATGATGACGCCCTGCGCAGCGCCGAAGTACCCGCCGTAGATCCCGTTGCCGAGCATGGCCGGCCAGAGCCAGCGATGATGTCCTCCGGTCGTCCCGTGTGCCTGCAGCCGACGGTTCAGGCTCGGTCCGACGATGACCAGAAGCACTCCGAGGCCGATGAGGACCGGAACGATCGCCCGGAAGGCCGACGAGGGCAGCGTGAACAGGAGCAGCGCACCGATGATGCCCCCTAGCGTCGTCGCGGGGGCGAGCCAGAGGAAGCGGCGCAGCTGTCCCTCGAGCTCGCGCCGGTAGCCCCACGCACCCGAGGCCGACCCGGGCACCAGTCCCAGCGTGTTCGACACGTTCGCCGCGACCGGCGGGACGCCGAGGGCGAGGAGGGTCGGGAACGTGACGAGGGTCCCGGACCCGACGATGGTGTTGATGGTCCCGGCTGCCATGCCCGCCAGGAACACTGCTGCGGACGCCGCCGGTGAATCAATCACTCGCCCGAGTCGTCCGAGGCCTCGGCGATCGCCTGCTGAACGGCTTCGTTGGCGGCCTTCGTCGCCTCGTCCGACGAGGCGGCCGGAGTCGGGCCGAGGTCCACCCGCGTGGACGAGCCCGCAGCCGTGGGCGGGATGCCGGGCGCTCCGCCCACCGCCGAGCCCAAGCCCTCCAGCGCCTTGGTGATCTCCGAGGGGATCACCCACACCTTGTTCGCATCGCCGTTGGCGATCCGCGGAAGCATCTGCAGGTACTGATAGGCCAGGAGCCCCTGGTCGGGCTGGCCATCGTGGATCGCCTGGAAGACCGTCTGGATGGCCTGCGCCTCACCTTGCGCACGCAGGATCGCGGCTTCGCGGGCACCCTCGGCGTTGAGGATCGCGGACTGCTTGTTGCCCTCAGCCGTCAGGATCGCCGACTGCCGCTGACCCTCGGCGGTGAGGATGATCGCGCGCTTGTCACGATCGGCGCGCATCTGCTTCTCCATCGCGTCCTTGATGGACGGCGGCGGGTCGATGCCCTTGATCTCCACGCGTCCGACACGCACTCCCCAGCGTCCCGTCGCCTCGTCGAGCACCGCGGAGAGGCCACGGTTGATCTCCTCGCGCGAGGTCAGCGTCTGCTCGAGGTCCATGCCACCGACGATGTTGCGCAGCGAGGTCATGGTGAGCTGCTCGATCGCGGAGATGTAGTTGGCGATCTCGTAGGTCGCGGCCACCGGGTCGGTGACCTGGAAGTAGATGACGGTGTCGATGGACACCACGAGGTTGTCCTCGGTGATGACGGGCTGCGGTGGGAACGACACCACCTGCTCGCGGAGATCCACGATGTAGCGGACCCGGTCGATGAACGGCACGACACCGTTGAGTCCGGGGGTCAGGGTGCTCCGGTACTTGCCGAAGCGCTCGACGATGCCGGCTCGCGCCTGCGGGATGATCCGTACGGTACGGCTCAGGATCACCGCGACGAGCACGGCCAGAACGATCAGGACGATCGCCAATGCGTTCACGACTGCCTCCCCTAGTACTCGATGGCTAGATCTCGCTGCTCGCCGAGACGTAGGCGATGGCGCCCTTGATCTCCACGACCTGGACATGTACCCCGGCGGTCCAGGTGCTGACGTCGTCGGCCGGAAGAGCGCTCCACTCGTCGCCCCCGATCTTCACCCGACCGGGATGGTTGGGCACCACGTCCTCGAGGACGACGGCGCGCAGACCCACGAGCGCTGCCGGGCCGATCTTGAGCTCAGGTCCGCGGTGGATCCGTTCGGCGATCTTGGGCCGCACGATGCCCAGGCCCGCGGCTGCGCCACCGATGGCCAGGAGCCAGACGAGAACACTGGGGGCCCCGAGGGCCGCGGCGACGGCTCCGATGGCCGCGCCGGCCGCCAGCATCACGAAGACGAAGTCCATGCTCAGCAGCTCGAAGAGCACGAGGACGATCGTGATGATCAGCCACGCCTCCCACGACCAATCCATGAGCGTGACTCTACTCGTAGCGATGGGTCCGGCGGCGGGCCGAGAAACGCCCCTCCTGGTAGCTGACCTGCAGCGGTAGCCCGAAGGCCTCCGACAGGGCGCCGGCGGTCATGACATCACCCAGCGGACCACTGCTCACCACCCTGCCCGCACGCAACAGCAGCGCGTGGGTGAAGCCGGGCGGGATCTCCTCGACATGGTGGGAGACGAGCACGGTGGCGGGGGCGTAGGCATCGGCCGCCAGGACCGCCAGCGTCGACACGAGGTCCTCGCGTCCGCCGAGATCGAGGCCGGCGGCGGGCTCGTCCATCACGAGCAGCTCCGGGTCGGACATGAGGGCGCGCGCGATGAGGATGCGCTTCTTCTCCCCCTCGCTCAGCGTGCCGAAGGTGCGGTCGCTCAGTGCCCCCGCGCCGACCTCGAGCAACAGCTCGGTGGCGCGCTCGTGGTCGAGCTCGTCGTAGCGCTCGCGCCAGCGGCCGGTGACGCCGTAGGAGGCCGAGACCACCACATCGGCGGCCCTCTCCCCGGGAGGGATCCGGTCGACGATCGCGGCACTGGTGAAGCCGATCCGGGGTCGCAGCTCGAACACGTCCACGGCTCCCAGCGTCTCGCCGAGGATCTCCGCGGTGCCCCCGCTCGGATGGAGCTGGGCCGAGCAGATCTGGACCAGGGTGGTCTTACCGGCTCCGTTGGGGCCGAGGACCACCCAGCGCTCGTCCTCCTCCACCCGCCACGAGACCTGGTCGAGAAGAATCGAGGTTCCCCTCCGCACGGTGACGTCGCGTAGGTCGAGCGCTGCCTCTGTCATCTGCCCTCAATGCTGCTGTTGGTTCCCTCCGGCACGCTCAACCTATCGTCCGGGCTAGCCTGCCGCGGTGACCTCGATACCGCGCGCCGCGAGCCTTGCTCTCTGGCTCGGCGCCTGGCTCCGCGGATCGGTGGCCCTCGACGATGTCCTCGCCGCTCTCGGGACCACGCATCATCACGTGTTCCTGGGATTGGACGCCGAGCGCCCCCTGGGCCCCCTGGAGGCACTGGGCGCCATCCGGTTGCTGGACACCGGCGTCGCGCTTGCGTTGACCGCGCCGGGCGATCCTGCTGGGCTCGCCGGACCACCGGCCTTCAACGCTGCAGCCCTGGAGGCGGGTGAGGCGCTGCTCCTGCCCGGGGCCGGCCTCGGCCTGGTGCCCGCGGTCGTCGGTGGCGCCGTCGAGTGGCGCGCCGCTGCGGCCCACGCGCCGGTGCGGCCCGATGGAGGTGAGGCGCGGCAGCTCCTGCGCTCGACCCTCCGCGAGGTCACCGCCGAGTTGGCCGAGTTGCAGATCGCCGCGTGGAACACGGAGATCCCCGACCTGTTGATCAATCGCCACGGCCCGCTGCTGCTGCCCGGTGGCGTCGCGGCGCGGGACGCGGAGACGATCCACAGCGCGACGCTGTGCCTGGACATCGTCGAGGCTGCCGGTCGGATCGAGCCGGGGGCGATCAGCGCGTGGGAGCGCTCGCGCTTCGAGGAGGCCATGCGTCGCCTCGGCGGCGCCGCCCGGCGTGCGCTGGTCGCGATCTGCAGCTCCGGCTCCGATAGCCTCAGCTCACCATGACTGGATCGACCACGGGCACGCTGCTGATCACCTTGACAGGCAAGGATCGGCCCGGCGTCACGTCACGGACGATGCAGACCCTGGCCCGGCACCACGTCGACGTCATCGACATCGAGCAGATCGTGCTGCGACAGCGCTTGGTCCTCGGTCTGCTGGTCAGCGCCCCCACGGACGTGGCATCGCTCGAGGTGGCTCTCCGTGAGGTGGCCGCCGACGTCGAGATGGCCATCGACATCGAGCCCGGCACCGGCGACAACCGGACCCGCCCCCAGGGCCGCAGCCATGTCACGGTGCTCGGGACTCCCCTGCATGCGTCGGCGCTCGCCGGCATCACTGAGCAGATCGCCGCCAGCGGGTCCAACATCGACCGCATCGAGCGCATGGCTCGTTACCCGGTGACCGCGATCGACCTGCACATCTCCGGCGCCCAACCCGACGAGCTGCGGCCACTGCTCGCGGCGGAGGCAGCGCGCCAGGGTATCGACGTCGCCGTCCAGCCGGCCAATCTGCTGCGGCGGAGCATGCGGCTGATCGTCATGGACGTCGACTCGACCCTGATCCAGGGCGAGGTCATCGAGATGATCGCCGCCCACGCGGGCTGTGAGGCTGAGGTCGCCGAGGTCACGAGCCGCGCGATGAACGGTGAGCTCGACTTCGCGGAGAGCCTGCGGGCACGGGTGGCCCTGCTCGAAGGTGTGCCCGCCAGCGCGCTCGACCAGGTCTACGACGACCTCGTCCTCACCCCGGGTGCCCGCACCACGATCCGCACCCTGAAGCGGCTCGGCTATCGCTTCGCGATTGTCTCCGGTGGCTTCACCCAGATCACCGATCGGCGGGCGGCGAGCCTCAACATCGACTGCGCGGCCGCGAACGAGCTGGAGGTCGTCGACGGACGCCTCAGCGGCCGCGTCGTCGGCGAGATCGTCGACCGAGCGGGCAAGGCCAAGGCGCTCCAGCGCTTCGCCGAGCAGCTCGGCGTCCCGATGGCCGCCACCATCGCCATCGGCGACGGCGCCAACGACCTGGACATGCTCAACGCTGCCGGACTGGGAATCGCCTTCAACGCCAAGCCGGTGGTCCGCGAGGCAGCCCCCACGGCGGTCAACGTCCCCTACCTGGACACGATCATGTACCTGCTCGGCATCAGCCGCGACGAGATCGAGGCGGCCGACGCGGCGGCTGGCATCGTGACACCCGCGCCGCCGATCCCCTAGCCGCGGTCGCCGACGAAGAAGGCCGTCACCCGCGCGCCACCCATGGCGAGGTCGGCCCACGGGCGGTCCACCTCGAGCACGGTGACCGCGCCGGTCGGATAGCCGTAGGCGATCTCGGCGAGCGCCGGGTCGTCCCCACTGCCGTCGTCGAGGAGATGCGGCAACTCCCCTGCCGTGGGGTTGTGGCCGACGTAGACCACGGTGGTCGCATCGACCGGCACCCACCGCACCGCCTCGACGACGTCCTCGGGACCTGCGTGGTAGAGGCCGTCGGAGAACTCGACGGGGATCTCCCCGTCGAACGCAGCCGCGATGCCTGCCCAGGTCTGCCGCGTGCGCGTCGCCGTCGAGACCAGCGCGTAGTCGGGCACGATCTCGTTCTCCGCCAACCAGCTCCCGACGCTGAGCGCCGCACGGGCGCCGCGGCGCGTCAGCGCACGCGCGTGGTCCCGGCCGGCGTATGCCTCGGCCTTCGCATGGCGGACGACCAGTAGACGGCGGTCGCTCATGACCGCGCCGAGCTCACTCGTCCTCGAGGCGGAAGCCGATCTTGAGGCCGACCTGGAAGTGCTCCACCGCACCGTCCTTGGCCTGACCGCGCATCTGGGTGACCTCGAACCAATCGATGTGGCGCAACGTCCGGGACGCCCGCTCGATGCCGTTGCGGATCGCCTGGTCGATGCCGTCGGGCGACGTGCCGACGATCTCGGTGACGCGGTAGGTGCGGTTCGACATGGTTGCCTCCGGGTTGTCTGGATCCGTTACCGCCAAGGCTCCCACGTATCCGGTGGCGAGTA
>JBQCJL010000228.1:0-17708 GCA_051952795.1 Marmoricola sp. | reverse complement strand
GGTGTCGCTCACGTTCTCGAAGCCACCCGCGCGGACAGTCGGGTTATCGACGCGCCGATCCTGACGGCGATTCGGCGCCGGCACGACGTCGTCGAGCGCCTCGAGCGACGCCACGAAGCGGGCCCGCTCGCGCTCGTACAGGCTCGGGCTCTCGGTGAGCTCGAAGACGGCAGACATGAAGTTCTCGCTGCTGGCGCCCTCCTCGAGACGGCGGACCAGGTAGGCGATCGCGCTGTTGAAGTCACGCGGGTGCACGACCGGCACGTAGAGGAGCAGTCCCCCGGCGTGACGTCGAACCACCTCGGCCTGCGCGGTCGCCATTCCGAGCAGCATCTCGAATTCGATCCGATCGCGAACTCCGCGCCGTTCGGCGAGGATCAGCGCGTAGGCGATGTCGAAAAGGTTGTGACCGGCCACCCCGATGCGGATGTTGGCGGTCCGCTCCGGCTGAAGCGCGTAGTTGAGCACGCGCTTGTAGTTGGTGTCGGTCTGCTGCTTGGTCGGCCAGGTCGTCACCGGCCAGCCATGGAGCGATGCCTCGACGTGTTCCATCGGCAGGTTCGCGCCCTTGACCAAGCGCACCTTGATGGCGGCGCCGCCGCGCGCTCGTCGCTCAGCGGCCCATTCCTGGAGCCGGATCATCGCGCCCAGCGCGTCAGGGAGGTAGGCCTGGAGGACGATGCCGGCCTCGAGGTCGGAGAGCTCCGGACGATCGAGCAGCCGCGTGAAGACCGCGATCGTCAGATCGAGATCCCGGTACTCCTCCATGTCGAGGTTGATGAAGCCCCCCGTCGAGGCCGCCACCCGGTACAGCGGCAGCAGGCTCGCCTCGATGTTCGCCACCGACTCCTCGAATGCCCACGGTGAATGTGGTGCCACGGTGGCGGACACCTTGATCGAGACATAGTCGACGTCCGGACGTTCGAGCAGCGCGATGGTGCCCTGCAGTCGACGGTCCGCCTCCGCGCGACCCAGCACCGCCTCGCCCAGCAGGTTGATGTTGAGACGCACGCCCGAGCGCCGCAACCGCGCGATCGCCCGGGTGAGCCGTGCGTCCGTCGCGTCGAGAAGCAGGTTGCCCACCAGACCGCGAAACGCCCGGCGAACGATGGGGATGACCAACCGCGGCGCGAGCACCGACGCGAGCGCGCCGAGCCGCACAGCCCAGCGGAGAGGTAACGGGAGGAAGCCGGGGACGTTCCGGGCGAGGTCGCGCAGGCTGTGAGCGGCGACGGCAGCGTCCTCCGGGCGGATCACCCGGTCGACGAAGCCCAGGGTGAAGACCAGCCCCGCGGGATCCCGCAGCAGCGCCGCCAGCCGGTGCGCCGAGCGGTCCGTCGGCAACGCATCCGCCTCCCGCAGCCACCCCCGGACCAGGCCATCGACCTCGTCGACCAGCTGCGGGTCGTACCCGTCGGTCATCCGTCGGTCCGGAGGTGCGCCCGGGTCCGCCGGGCGAGGAGCAGCCAACAGGCGAAGGCGATCGCGGACAACCCGGCCGGCACGTCATGGCCGAGCATCAGCGACGCGGCGCAGGCGCATCCGAACGAGGTCAGGTTGGCGACCACGTCATAGACGGGCGCGATGAATCCACGGTTGATGACGTGGGCGACTGCGATGAAGAGGCCGCAGGCGAACGTGATCGAGAGGAGGGTAGCCACCACAAGATGCGAGTTTTGCACTGCACGACAAAACGTCGCGTTTCCCCTAGTGCGTGAGGTCGACGAACCGCGAGTAGTGGCCCTGGAACAGCGCGGCCACGTCGCGCGTCGGACCGTTGCGGTGCTTGGCGACCATGAGGTCGGCCTCGCCCGCGCGCGGCGTCTCCTTGTCGTACATGTCGTCGCGGTGCACCAGGATCACCAGGTCGGCGTCCTGCTCGATCGAGCCCGATTCACGCAGGTCGGAGACCATCGGTCGCTTGTCGGAGCGCTGCTCCGAGCCTCGGTTCAACTGCGACAGCGCCACGATCGGAACCTCGAGCTCCTTGGCGAGCAGCTTGATCTGGCGGGAGAACTCCGAGACCTCGACCTGACGGGACTCCACCTTCTTCCCGGAGGTCATCAGCTGGAGGTAGTCGAGGACGATCAGCTTCAGGTCATGACGCTGCTTGAGCCGCCGCGCCTTCGCGCGGATCTCCATCATCGTCATGTTGGGGCTGTCGTCGATGAACAGGGGCGCGTTGGAGACCTCGCTCAGCTTCGGCGCGATCTTGGCCCAATCGTCGTCGGTCATGCCGCCGTTGCGGATGTGCGACAGCGAGACCCGCGCTTCCGCCGAGAGCAACCGCATCGAGATCTCGCTGCGCCCCATCTCCAGGCTGAAGATGACGGAGGCCAGGTTGTTGTGGATTGAGGCGGCGCGGCAGAAGTCCAGTCCGAGCGTCGACTTGCCGGACCCCGGACGGCCGGCGACGACGACCATCTGCCCGGCCTGCAAGCCGTTGGTGAGCTCGTCGAGCTCAGTCAATCCGGTGGGCACTCCGCGCAGGGTGCCGTCATGGTTGCTGATCGCCTCGATCTCGTCGACGACCGAGTGCATGATGTCGCTGAGCGGCGCGTAGTCCTCGCTCGCCCGCCGCTCGGTGATCTGGTAGATCTCCGCCTGCGCTCGATCGACCGTGTCATCGACGTCGCCCTGGCCGGCGTAGCCCATCTGCGCGATCTTGGTGCCGGCCTCGACGAGGCGGCGCAGGATCGCCTTCTCCCGCACGATCTCCGCGTAGTACCCGGCGTTCGCCGCGATCGGAACGCCTGCGGTGAGCGTGTGCAGGTAGGGCGCTCCCCCTACCCGCTGCAGCTCGCCGCGGCGCTCGAGCTCACGTGCGACCGTCAGCGCGTCGGCGGGCTCGCCGGCACCGTAGAGGTCGAGGATCGCCTCGTAGATCGTCTCGTGGCTCGGCAGGTAGAAGTCGTTGCCCTTGACCTGCTCGTTGACGTCGGCGATCGCGTCCTTGGACAGCATCATCGCGCCGAGGACGGACTGCTCCGCGGCCTGGTCCTGAGGCGGCGTGCGACCGGTCCACATCTCCTGGTTGCCGGGGCCGTCGCCGTAGGGGTTGCCGCCGAATTCCAGCGCGATGGACGTGCCTTGACCGGCCGAGTCGAACCACTCGCCGGACGGCTCCAGATCCACGCTCACCGACACCACTCCGTCATTTCCGTGGTGAGGTCTTCCCCCACGCCCCTGCATGCATCTGCCCCGCTCATACGGCACGCTAGAACCGACCACCGACAGTGTTCGGCGGCATGATTTCTTGCGGGACCGGGCGACACTATGACGCCGCGGGGGCCGCTGTCATGAGGAGTTATCCACAGGGCCTGTGGATTGTGGGGGTTGCGTGTGCAACACGCCGACTCCGCTCTCCACACCCTGTCGATCGCCCTGTGGACAACATTTGGGATTCCGTTCTCAAACCCCCTCTGACCTGCGGAAACACTGATACCCAGCTTGTGCGTAAAAGTTTCTTCGTGACTCTGTGTTCACCGTTTCGCAATATGGGACACGGCAATATCTATGTCGACAAAGCACCTGATCGGTTCTTAAACCACAGGTTGAGGCTGGTTCTGCACAGGGGCGGTCGGGGTCGCGTAGCCTCCCTCCTGTGTCACCGCTGCAGCGAATCGGACTGGGTCTGATCCTCGTCGTCGTGCCCGCGGACTTCCCGGCCCATCCCCATCCCGTGTGGAACTACTACGACGCCCTTCCGCCGCCGGTCGGGTGGCTGTTGGTACTGACGGGGGTGGTGCGTCTGATCCAGACCACCGACCTGGACCTGGCGCTGACGCGGACCGCGACCGTCGTCGCTCTGGCGGTCTCCGTGCCGATGTGGTTCCCGCAGGTCAACCACTATGTGGTGCCGCAGTACAACCCTGGGGTCAGCCAGTCCTGGCAGTGGCTGGTGGCACTTCCCGCATGGGCGTTCGGCTACTTCCTCTCCAAGGCGATCGGCGACGGTGCCGTACGCCGCGAGCCGCCGGAGCGGAGCATCGCAGGGTGGTTCGGCATCTTGCGCTGGGGGTTCGTGGCGGCGGCCCTGCTACCGGCGATCGTCTACGGCGCCAAGGTCACCGGCGCCGACCACACCATGCATCTGGTCATCGGTCTGGTGGAGATCTGTCTGATCGTGGCGATGTTCACCTACCACCGGCGGGAATGGCTGGGCGGCCCCGGACCCAAAGTCTGGGTCACGCCCGACCAGCGTGCCGAGGAACGAGCCGCGTCGGGTCCCACCGAGCAGCTGAACTGGCAGGAGTTCAAGGCCGAGCGGGAGCGCCTCCGGCAGGAGATGCGCGAGCGGCGGCGGGCGCGACGGGAAGAAGCGAAACGGCCCAGGTAGCCAGCGTGATGCTGGCACCTGGGCCGTTTGATGCTTTCGACGGTTTCGTGACGTCGCTTCGCGACTCCTCAACCTCCGTCAGGCGGTGCTTATGCCTTCGGGGGTTTCGTGACGTCGCTTCGCGACTCCTCAACCTCCGTCAGGCGGAGACCACGTTCAGGCTCACCGCGGCGGCCACGTCGTCGTGGAGCTTCACGGTGACGCTGTGGGCGCCGAGCGAGCGGATCGCGGTCTTGACCACGATGGTCCGCTTGTCGACGAGGTCGGAGCCGGCGGACTCGTTGATGGCCGAGGCGATGTCGGCAACCGACACCGAGCCGAACAGTCGACCGCCCTCGCCGGCGCGCACCTTCACGTTGTAGGTGGTGCCCTCGAGCTTGGCCTTCACCTCGGCAGCGTGCGCCTCGTCGCGGACGGCGCGAGCCGACCGGGCCTTCTTGATGGACTCGATGGTCTTCTCGCCACCGCGGGTCCAGCGGATGGCGGAGCCCTGCGGGATGAGGTAGTTGCGGCCGTAGCCGTCACGAACCTCGACGACGTCCCCAGCGGCACCCAGCCCGGCAACTTCCTGAGTCAAGATCAGCTTCATCGGTCTTGCCCCTTTCAGCGCGAGGTGGAGGTGTAGGGAAGCAGGGCGACCTCACGAGCGTTCTTGACCGCGATCGCGACGTCGCGCTGGTGCTGGACGCAGTTACCGGTCACACGACGCGCGCGGATCTTGCCGCGGTCCGAGATGAACTTGCGAAGCAACGTGGTGTCCTTGTAGTCGACACCGGTCGCCTTCTCCTTGCAGAACTGGCAAACCTTCTTCTTGGGCTTGCGAATCACTGCCTTAGCCATTGTGGTGCTCTCCTTTCAGAGCCCGGCCTGAGCCGGAATGGGCTGTGGGTTGATGAGTTGTGTTGCTTAGAACGGGGGCTCGTCGCCACCGGCCGGAGCGGCCCACGGGTCGCTCTGGGCCGGAGCCGAGGATCCGCCGGCCGGAGCCGCCGCTGCCCAGGGGTCCTCGCCACCGCCGCCGTAGCCGCCGCCACCGCGCGAGGCGCGGGTGACCTTGGCCGTGGCGTACTTGAGGCTCGGGCCGACTTCCTCGACCTCGAGCTCCACGACGGTACGGCGCTGACCCTCGCGGTCCTCGTACGACCGCTGCTTCAGGCGGCCCTGAACGACCACGCGCATGCCCTTGGTGAGGGACTCGGCGACGTTCTCGGCAGCCTGACGCCAGACAGAGCAGGACAGGAAGAGCGCTTCGCCGTCCTTCCACTCGTTCGTCTGACGGTCGAAGGTGCGCGGCGTGGATGCGATCCGGAAGTTCGCGACCGCAGCCCCAGACGGGGTGAAGCGCAGTTCCGGGTCGTCGACCAGGTTGCCGACCACGGTGATGACGGTTTCGCCTGCCATGTTTTACCTCCGACTAGAGCGGTGCGGTTGATGGATCAGTGGGCGTCGGGACGGATGACCTTGGTGCGGAGGATCGCCTCGTTCAGCGTGAGCTGACGATCGAGCTCCTTCACCGTGGCCGGCTCGGCGTTCAGGGAGATGACCGCGTAGATGCCCTCGGCGTGCTTCTTGATCTCGTATGCAAGACGACGACGACCCCAGACGTCAACGTTCTCGACGGTGCCACCGTCGTTGCGAACGACGTTGAGATAGGTGTCCAGCGAGGGGGCGACGGTGCGCTCCTCGAGGTTCGGGTCGAGGATGACCATCAATTCGTAGGCACGCAAAACTGCCTACCTCCTTCGGACTCATGCGGCCACGGACTCTCCGTGGCAGGAGGAACTTCCCAGAATCTGATCGGGAAGCGCTCGTAAGCGTAACGGAGCACGCTGATCAGGGGGTAATCGTGGGGGCGAACCGCTGTGCAGAACTCGGGGCTTGAAAACCTGGGGAGAACGCCGAGGCGGGGCCTGCGCACCTAGGTGGCCCAACTAGGGTGAGCGCCATGAACGCGCGCATCGGGGCTCACGTCTCCTCTCAGGACCCCGTGGCCGAGGCCAAGGCGCGCGACACCTCGATCGTGCAGATCTTCCTCGGGGATCCGCAGAGCTACAAGGGTCCGGTGGTCGCCCATCCCGGCGGCGCGGAAGGCTTGCGTGCCGAGGCGGCCGCCGCGGGCGTCGACCTCTATGTCCACGCGCCGTACCTGATCAACGTGGTGAGCCCCAACAACCGCATCCGCATTCCCGGGCGCAAGCTGCTCCAGCAGCACATGGACGCTGCCGCCGAGGTCGGCGCCAAGGGCCTGATCGTCCATGGCGGACACGTCGGCAAGGATGCGACCGACGACCAGCTCGCCAGCGGCTTCGACTCCTGGCGCAAGGCGATCGAGGCGACCGACATCAAGGTCCCGCTCCTCATCGAGAACACGGCTGGTGGCGATGGCGCGATGGCGCGGCGCCTCGAGCAGATCGCGCGCCTGTGGGAAGCCGTCGGAAGGGCCGAGGGTGGCGACCGCGTCGGCTTCTGCCTGGACACCTGTCACGCCTGGGCGGGCGGCATCGACCTCGGCACGGCCGTCGCCGAGATCCGCGCGATCACCGGTCGCATCGATCTCGTGCACGCCAACGACAGCCGCGACTCCTTCGACTCCGGCGCGGACCGTCACGCCAACTTCGGGTCGGGCCAGCTCCCCGCCGATGAGTTCGTGGACGTGGTGCGCTCGGCCGATGCGCCGGTGGTCTGCGAGACGCCGGGTGGCGCCGACGAACACCGCCAGGACATCGCATGGCTGAGTGGTCGCCTGTGAGCGGCGAGATCCCCGAGGAGCCGATGCCCGCCGCGCCGACCCCGGACGAGCCGGACCAGCGCCGACCGGTCCCACCTCCACCCGCCCGGTCAGCGCAGCCAGCGGAGGTCGCAGACGCCCCGGGGGCCGCGCCCGATCAGGACGACACGCGGGACGCAGTGCTCGCCCTGTCCGGTGGAACCTCGTGGCTGGATGACCGCGGGCGTCGGCGTCGGCGAACGCCACCGAAGGGCCCGATCGATCGTCTCCGTCGCAAATGGCGGCGATGGCGCCGCAAGCGGCGCAAGCTCGCCAAGAACGCACGGTGGTACCGGCCGCGGAACCTCGTGCTTGGCGTGATCGGCCTGATCCTGCTGGGCATCCTCGGAGTGCTGCTGACCGCCTATATCAAGATCAGCGACATCCGCCGTGCGCCCCTTCTCCCGCTCGTTCCGACGGCCGCCAGCGTCGGCACCAACATCGTGCTGCTCGGGTCCAACGGCACCGGCGGCGCCCTGGTCCTGGACGAGAAGACACTGGTGGTGCAGTTCATCCACCTCAGCGCCAACTATCAGTCCGGACAGGTCATCGACATCCCCCGGGACCTGGTGATCGGGACCGGGAGCTCCGCGACGACCGTGGCCAGCGTCTACGCGCATGCGGGGGTCTCCGGCGTCGTCGGCGCGCTTGAGAAGGAGATGGGGCTGTCGGTGAACCACGTCATCCAGACGTCGTTCCACGGCTATGCCGAGGTGACCGACGATCTGGGCGGCGTGACGATCAAGACCGATACCGGCAGCCGACCGTTCACCGGCGCGCAGGCGCAGGCGTACGCAGCCGAGCTCAACCCGACCGGCGGCACGATCGAGACGGGCGTCCGCTATCAGCACTGGTCCAAGGCGATGCTCGAGGCGACCCTGCAGCCGGGGGTCCTCCTCGACCCCTTCACGCTCTGGGCCGTGTTCAGCCACACCACCGACAACATCGTCGTGGACGACACGTTCAACAACAGCGCGCTCATCGGGCTGCTCTGGCACCTGAAGTCCATGAAGCCCTCGGACCTGCACTTCTTCACCGCACCGAACAACGGCTACGGGACGGTCCGTCACCAGCACGTGCTGCGGCCCAACACCGCCGGGTTCGCCCAGCTCAGCACCGCCATCCGTACCGACAATCTCGCGACCATAGGGCTGTTCCAGTGACCCCTCAGATCACCGTCCGCACCATCACCACCGACGAGCACGAGGCCTTCATCGCCGCGCAGCCATCGGCGAGCTTCCTCCAGGTCCCCGCGTGGGCCGCCGTGAAGGCGGAGTGGCGCGCGGAGTCCCTGGGCTGGTTCCAGAACGGCACGCTCGCGGGCGCGGGGCTGGTGCTCTATCGCGAACTGCCGAAGATCAAGCGCTCGCTGGCCTACCTCCCCGAGGGTCCGGTCATCGACTGGGAGGCCGCCGACCTGGCCGCCTGGCTGGACCCGATGGTGGCGCATCTGCGCAAGCAGGGCGCCTTCGGTGTCCGCATCGGGCCGCCGACGGTGCTGCACACCTGGTCCGCGGCTCAGGTGAAGGAGGGCGTCGCCGACCCGGACTGCAAGCTGCTGAGCCAGCTCGCTCCTACCGGCGGAAACCCGGAAGGCGATCGCATCCTCGCGAACCTGCGCGCCGGTGGGTGGCGCCGACAGGCCGTCGAGGGTGGCTTCGCCGCCGGACAGCCGCAGTTCAACTTCGTGATTCCCCTGCGCGACCGCACCGAGGATGATGTCCTCGCTGGCATGAACCAGCTCTGGCGGCGAAACATCAAGAAGGCGGCGAAGGCCGGCGTCGAGGTGTCCCAGGGAACGGTCGACGACCTCCCCGCCTTCCACGAGCTCTACGTCGAGACTGCAGCTCGAGATCACTTCACCCCGCGCCCCCTGTCGTACTTCACCACGATGTATGAGGCCCTGAACAACGGCGGACCGAGCGAGCTGCGGGTCTATCTCGCCCGTCACGAGGGCGACCTGGTGGCGAGCACCATCTGGATCCGGGTGGGCGAGCACGCCTGGTACTCCTACGGCGCCAGCTCGACCGCCAAGCGCGAGGTGCGCGGGTCCAACGCGGTCCAGTGGCGGATGATCACCGATGCGATGGCGGCCGGTGCGGCCGTCTACGACCTGCGCGGGATCACCGAGACCCTGGATGCCGACGATCCGCACGTCGGCCTGATCCAGTTCAAGGTCGGCACCGGTGGTGAGGCGGTGGAGTACCCCGGTGAATGGGACCTGCCGCTGAGCCGGCCGCTGTACAAGGCCTTCGACCTCTACATGCGGAGGCGCTGATGTCGCTGGTGATGCGCGTCGACGGCGAACGGTGGCGCTCCCACCTGCGCACCGTCGTCGAGCGCTCACCGGGCATCGTGCCGGTGGCCAAGGGCAATGGCTACGGCTTCGGCGTGGGGCGCCTCGCGCGCCGAGCCGAGTGGCTCGGCGTCGACACCCTGGCGGTCGGCACCTACGACGAGCTCGATGAGGTCGTCACCCGCTTTCCCGGCGACGTCGTCGTGCTGACGCCCTGGCGACCCTTCCTGCCCGCGGCGGTCGCGGCCCTGAGCGACGATCGCGTGATCCACACCATCGGGCGCGCCCCGGACCTCGAGGCGGTGCGCGGCCGGCGGATCGTCATCGAGGTCGCCACCTCGATGCGCCGCCACGGCTTCGCCCCCGAGGAGCTCGCCGACGCATTGCGGTCTGCCGCCGGTTCACGGGTGGTGGCCATCTCGGTCCACCTGCCGCTGCCCGGCGAGGCCAACGGGGCGGAGTTCGCTCGACTCCTCGGCGTCATCGCTCCCGCCGCCCGAGCGCACGGCGTGAGCCAGGTCTGGGTGTCGCACCTGTCGGACGCGCAGATCCAGGCAGCCGCCGTCGACGGCATCACCGTCCGCTCCCGCATCGGCACGCAGCTGTGGCTGGGCGACCCGGGTGCGATCACCGTGGAGGCCGCGGTGCTCGACGTACACCCCATCAAGCGCGGCGAGGAGTACGGCTACCGCCGGCGGCGCGCACGGGCGGCGGGGACGATCGTGATCGTGTCCGGAGGCACCGCGCACGGCATCGGACTGGAAGCACCGGCGGGATCACTCTCCGCACGCGACCGGGCCGCACGCGTCGCGCGAGGCGGCTTGGACGCGATGGGTCGGGTTCGATCGCCGTTCTTCATCGGGGACCACCATGCGATGTTCGCCGAGCCGCCCCACATGCAGAGCTCGATGCTGCTCCTCCCCCAGGAGGTCGCGGCGCCAACTCCCGGTGAGGTGGTCCGCGCGCGCGTGCGGCATACGGCGACGCACTTCGACACCGTCGAGATCTTCTGAGGCATCGTGGCGACCGCCCTGCTCCAGCGCAGCACGCAGATCGTTCGCGTGCGGCCGAGCGCGGCCTGGGTGCCCTGGATGGTCGGGATCGCGATCGCCGCGATCCATGCGTTCATCGCGTGCCTGCGGTACGCCAACTTCGACGTCAGCTCCTGGGACCTCACGATCTTCACCCAGGCGATCGACAACTACGCCCACTTCCGCCCGCCCGTGGCCAGCGTGCACGGCGTCGGCTTCAACGTGCTCGGCGACCACTTCAGCCCGATCCTCGTGCTGCTGGCACCGCTCTTCTGGATCTCACAGAACGGCGTGATGCTGTTACTGGCCGAAGCCGTGGCCTTCGGCTGGTCGGCCGTTCCGATCACACGCCTGGCCCGTGAGCGCCTCGGCGCTCGACCTGGCCTCATCCTCGGACTCGCCTACGGCCTCTCGGCAGGCCTGCTGGAGGCGACCGTCGTCGACTTCCACGAGATCGCCTTCGCCGTGCCCCTGCTCGCCTATTCCCTGGTCGCTCTGGCCGAGGAGCGCTGGCGCGCCGCCGCCTGGTTCGCCGTGCCGCTCCTGCTGGTCAAGGAGGACCTGGGCTTCACCGTCGCCGCGATCGGACTGCTCATCGCCGCCCGGGGTGCGCGCCGCATCGGCCTCCTCCTCGCGGGCGCCGGTCTGGCCGGCACGCTCCTGGCGGTGTTCGCCCTCATCCCGATCCTGGCGCCGGGGCACCGCTACGCCTACTTCTCCCAGTACGACAGCGGACACGCGCACAACAGCATGAGCTCGGTGTGGAGCGCGTTGGACCCGTCGCGCTGGACCACCGGCCTGAGCACCAAGCTGAGGACGCTGCTCACCTTCGGCTCGACCACTGTCTTCACCGGCTGGGGCTCGACGATCGCCCTCCTCGCGGTGCCGACGCTGGGGTGGCGGTTCATCTCCGCCCAGAGCTCCTACTGGGGTACCTCCTGGCACTACGACGCCGTCCTGATGCCGATCGGGTTCGTCGCGGCCATCGAGACGTGCGAGCGGCTGTCGAAGCGGGACGACATCTTCCGCCAGGTGGCGCGCGCCGTCCCGGTGCTCGCGCTCGTGGTCAGCCTCACCTTCACGAGTGCGGCACCGCTGTACCGCCTCTTCGATGGCTCCCGGTGGCGCACCAGCCCGACGCAGCGTGCCGAGGAGTCGGCTCTGCACACGATCCCGCGCGGCGCGGTCGTCCTCAGCGATCTCGGCCTCATGTCGCACCTGGCAGCCCGCAACCCGGTCTACTGGATCGGCGACATGGGCAAGGTGCTCCCGGACTACATCGCGACCGTCGACGGTGCCGGCTGGACCCCGCCGACCCCGGAGCACGCCGTCACCTTCTGGGATCGGCAGTACTCAGGCCACCGGTTCCGGCTGATCTCCGCCGCGGACGGCGTGACCGTTCTGCAACGCATCCGCTGAATCCGACAGCAGCAGATCGCGCAGGATCATCACCACCAGGTAGATCTCGCCCGCGATGCGGATGAAGATCGCGGCCGCGTAGATCCAGAACCCGTCACCGCTGTTGAGGTCGAGGTAGCCGCCGAAGTTCCACCAGATCATGAAGAAGTAGGTGAGCTCGCACGCCTGCCAGATGAGCTGATCCCGCCAGCGGGGACGGGCCAGCACGGCGAAGGGCAGCAGCCACAGCACGTACTGCGGCGAATACACCTTGTTGGTGATCAGGAAGCCCACCGTCAGCAGATAGCCGAGCTGCGCCAACGACGGTTGCCGCGGCGCCCACTTCGCCAGTGCGGCCACACTGAGGCAGATCGCACCCATCGTCAGCCATTCGACGAGGTTGATGGCGGTGTGGGTGTAGGTCGAGCCGGCATGCTGCGCGATCAGCCAGAGCGATCCCCAGTCGGGCTCCCGGGTGGCGTTGAAGCTCCAGAAGTACTTCCACGCCGAGAAGCTGCTGAGCCATGCCGGGATCTGGAGAGCCACCCAGCTCAGGATGGCTGCCGCCGAGGCGACGGCGGCGGGACGGACGCGGCTCCGGTCGCGCAGGGCCAGCGCGATCACGGCCCCGAGGACCAGCACCGGGTAGAGCTTGAACGCCGTGCCCAAGCCGATGAAGACACCGAGCCAGACCGGCTTGCCGCGCCCCCATGCCCACAGCGCGCCGGCGGTGGCCGCGACCGCGAGGAGGTCCCAGTTGATCAGCGCGGTGGCGGCGAGCACTGGTGAGGCGGCGAACATCAGCCCGTCCCAGGGCCTTCGGGGATCGGCCCGCGTCAGGAAGTAGCCCGCGGCGAGGACGAAGCCGAACAGCAGCACCGCGGTGATGACGAAGTACTCGGAGACCTCATCGGTCATGCCGGGCAAGCCCCACAGCGAATCCGGAGGGGCGGCATCGCGGATCTGCGTGGACGGCCCGGCCGGGGCCAGTGCGGTGACCCGGGAGGCGAACCAGGCGAAGTAGGCGGTGCCCACCGGATACTCCATCCGCTGGTAGGCATCGTGCGGCGCGTACGGCCACTGCTGGGTGGCGAAGCCACGGCCGGTGTAGAGGTAGGGGATGTCGGAGTAACAGGCCTTCGAGTAGCGCACCGCGTCGTTGCCCCACGCCGTCCCGATGCACGGCTTCTCGTGCACCATCGACAGCGCGAAGCTGAGGGTGAGGACGGCGAGGATCACCCGCAGCGGCGTCCACCACCAGTGCCCGCCCGGGGTTCCGTCCGGGCGGACCCCGCTGTGCTCACCCGCCGGACCGCCGAAGCGGTCCGACAGGGTGGCAGCCAGGGCGTCCTCGCGAGTCGGCGCACTCGAGGACATCTCGCTCATGACACGTCAGCAGGAGTACGGCTGGCCATTGAGCGCCGTGCAGGTTGCCGACGGCGACGGGGGTGGCGGCGGCACGTTGCTGGGCGACGGCGATGGCGATGGCACCGGCGTCGGCTTCGGCGTCGGCTTGGGCTTCGCCGTCGGCGTCGGCCTGCTGGTCGGCGTCGGCCTCGGCGAGAAGGCCGCATGGTTCGGCGACAGGTTCGACGCCTTGACGTTGCCCGGCGGCGGGAACTGCTCGACCGGCAGTCCGGCCATGATCGCCCTCATCACCGAGGTCCAGGTGCGGGTCGGATAGTCCGCGCCGAAGTACGACGGCATGTACCCGTCCAGCGGCAGGTACGACCCGTTCTTCGGATTGGTGCGCAGATAGATGACCGCGGTGGCGACCTGCGGGGTGAAGCCCGCGAACCACGACGTGATGACGTGCTGGTTGTTGAGGCCGGTGGCCGTTCCGGTCTTGCCGGCGTCGGGCCGGCCGAGACCGAGCGCGTTGCCGCCCGTTCCCTGCGGGTTCTTCACGACCTGCTGCATCGCGTAGGAGACGTCCGCGGCGACCTGGGAGCTCATCGCGCGGCTCTGGTGGTCGTGGTGCTGCCAGAGGACCTTCCCGTTGGAGTCGGTCACCTTCTGCACGACGTACCACGGGTGGGCCATGCCGCCGTTGGCGATCGTCGAGTACGCGTTGGCGATGTCCAGCGGACTGACCGACGCCGATCCCAGCGCGATCGTGGTCGGGGCGATGCGCTGACCGTTGCCGCCGGCGTAGGTCAGGCCCGGCGCGTTCGCCGGCACGCCCATCTTGACGAGCATGTCCTTGACCTTGTTCGGGCCGTCGGGGGTCGAGTTCGTCATGTCGACGTAGACGGTGTTGATCGATTGGATCAGGCCTTGGAGGAGCGATACGCGGCTGCCGTAGGAGGTTCCGTTGGCGATGCCCGAGGCCTCGCCCTCGTTCTGGATCTTGGTGCCGTGGATCATCAGCGGCGAGTTGCCGTCGAAGGTGTTCTTCAGGCTCCAGCCATTGCTGAGCGCAGCGGCCAGGGCCGGCACCTTGAACACCGAGCCCGGCGGGTTCGGCGCCGTCGCCCAGTTGAACTGTCCCTTGAGGTAGTCCTGGCCGGCGTAGAACCCGAGCAGCGCTCCGGTCCGCACGTTCACCGAGGCGGTACCCACGTGAAGCTGGTTGAGGCCGCCCGGCTTGTTCGCGGCGACGCCGTCAGCGGCCGCGTTCATGGCCTTCTGCGTCAGGGTCGTGGTGACCCGGAGCCCCGACCCGTAGATCTGCGCCTCGGTGAAGCCGAGCTTCATCAGCTGCGCCTTGACCATCTCGAGCGCGAAGCCCTTCTGGCCGCCGAAGACGTTGACGCTGCGCTGGGAGCGGACCTTCGGCAGCCTGCTGTAGATCTTGGCCTTCACCGTCGAGTCGAGGGTGCCCATGCTGACCATCCCGTCGAGCACGTACTGGTAGCGGCCGAGCAGGGCGCTGCGCTGCGCGGCGGTGCCGGTGGGGTCGAGGTAGCTCGGCTCGTTGATCTCGGCGGCGAGGACCGCGGACTGCGCGGCATTCAGCTTGCTGGCCGGTACCCCGAAGTAGGCCTCCGCGGCGGCCTGCACGCCGTACGCGCCGCGGCCGAAGTACACGGTGTTCAGGTAGCCCTCGAGGACCTGCTGCTTGGATTCCTTCTGCTGGATCTTCAGCGCGAGGAAGATCTGCTTGATCTTGCGCGTGATCGTCTGAGACTGGTTCAGGTACAGGATCTTGACGTACTGCATGGTGATGGTCGACCCACCCTGCGTGGCGCCGCCCTGGGCGTTGTTGAACACCGAGCGGAAGATGCTCTTGAGGTCCACGCCCTTGTTGGTCCAGAACGTACGGTCCTCCGCGGCGACGGTGGCGTCCTGCATCGGTTGGGCGACGTCCGTCAGCGGCACGGACTGGCGGTTCTGGGTCGCGAACGTGCCGAGCTGGCTCTTGCCGTTCGCGTAGTACACGTAGGTCGACTGGGTCTGGAACGCGGCGTTGGGGTCCGGGATGGTCGTGGCCTCGTAGGCCACGAAGAACGCGCCCACACAGACGAGCACGAAGACGATGCACACGACGAGCAGGCGCTGCAGCCAGGTTCGCCAGTCATTGGGCTGGCCGATCGCGAAGACCTGCTTGACGATCCCTCGCTTGGCGGGAGGCCTGCCGCCCGGCTTCCGGGCGCCGTTGCCCTTGTTGGGTCCATCCGCGCGGCGGGTACCACTCACGTTGCCACTCCTGAAGTGTTCTGCGCTGGATTCTGCGCGCGTCTTGCGCAGAAACACGTCGATGTCGCATCGGACAACGCCCCCGACCAAGCCAAGGGTACGGGTAGGCGGATCACGGTGTCGCACGCGGCGCATCTCGCGCCGATTCGGCACTCGATATATCGATCTGATATGTTCTGTCGATAGAACGCACCGAGACGTTACCAACCGGAAACTTCTCGGTACAGCCAGCGACACGCGTCGGTCACCCGAACAGGAGATGCGGAGCCCCATGACGAGCAAGGCCGCGAGCCTCGAGTTGGCAGTCCTCGGACTGCTGCACGAGTCGCCCCTGCACGGCTACGAGCTCCGCAAGCGCCTCAACCTGTTGTTCGGCTGGAGCCGGGTGCTGTCGTACGGCTCGCTGTACCCGGCCCTCAAGCGGATGCTGCGCAACGGCTGGATCACCGAGGTCACCACCGTCTCACCCGGCGTTTCGCGTCGGCAGCGGATCGTCTATCAGATCAGCCCCGCCGGTACGGAGTACTTCGCCACCGCGGTGACCGACTCCGGACCGTCCGCGTGGGAGGACGAGAACTTCAGCATGAGGTTCGCGTTCTTCTCCCGCACCGACGCCGGTGTCCGGATGCGCATCCTGGAAGGTCGCCGCTCGCGACTGCAGGAGCGCCTCGACCGGGCACGCGCCGCCTCCCAACGAGGCAGTGACCGGTACGTGAACGAGCTCCAGCGCCACACGCTGGAGTCGATGGAACGAGAGGTCCGTTGGCTCACCGAGCTGATCGAGGCCGAGCGGGGCGACTCCGGGCGACCCCAACCCCAAACCCCCCAGGCCGCGGTCTGAGGACAGCTGAAGAGAATCCGATCGGACACCGCCGGCGATGCCTGCGGTAGCCACGTAACAAAGAAGGAGAAGAACCCATGGGTTCGGTACGAGTAGCGATCGTGGGAGTCGGCAACTGCGCCACCTCCCTGGTCCAGGGCGTCACCTACTACAAGGACGCCGACCCGCAGGGCACTGTCCCCGGTCTGATGCACGTCACCTTCGGTGACTACCACGTGTCGGACGTTCAGTTCGTCGCCGCCTTCGACGTCGACGACAAGAAGGTCGGCAAGGACCTCTCGGAGGCGATCAACGCCTCGGAGAACAACACCATCAAGATCTGCGACGTCCCGACCCTGGGTGTCGAGGTCCAGCGCGGTCACACGCTCGACGGTCTCGGCAAGTACTACCGCGAGACCATCGAGGAGTCGGCCGCTGAGCCCGTCGACGTGGTTCAGGTCCTCAAGGACCGCGAGGTCGACGTGCTCGTCTCCTACCTCCCGGTGGGCTCGGAGGAGGCCGACAAGTTCTACGCCCAGTGCGCCATCGACGCCGGCGTGGCCTTCGTCAACGCTCTCCCCGTGTTCATCGCCTCCGACCCCGAGTGGGCCAAGAAGTTCGAGGACGCCGGCGTCCCGATCATCGGCGACGACATCAAGAGCCAGGTCGGCGCGACCATCACCCACCGCGTGATGGCGAAGCTGTTCGAGGACCGCGGCGTCACGCTGGACCGCACCTACCAGCTCAACGTCGGCGGCAACATGGACTTCAAGAACATGCTCGAGCGTGAGCGCCTGGAGTCCAAGAAGGTCTCCAAGACCCAGGCCGTGACCTCGAACCTGGAAGGCCCGCTGGCCGGCAAGGTCTACGACAAGAACGTGCACATCGGTCCGTCGGACTACGTCGCGTGGCTCGATGACCGCAAGTGGGCCTACGTCCGCCTCGAGGGTCGCGCCTTCGGCGACGTTCCGCTGAACCTGGAGTACAAGCTCGAGGTCTGGGACTCCCCGAACAGCGCCGGCATCATCATCGACGCCGTCCGCGCCGCGAAGATCGCCAAGGACCGCGGCATCGGTGGTCCGATCCTGTCCGCTTCCTCGTACCTGATGAAGTCCCCGCCGGTCCAGCGTCCCGACGAAGAGGGCCGCGCATCCGTCGAGGCCTTCATCCGCGGTGAGGTCGAGGGCTAAGTCCGACCAGGATTTCTCTTCAGCAGAGACGAGCCGGTCGGGTCCTCGCGGGCCCGGCCGGCTCGTGCGTTTCCCGTCCTCCACAACCCTTGCCCAACCTAGGGTTTTCAGCCGCGGGAAGCATTACCGTGGAACCACATCGTGCAGAGAGCGGACCATGTCGACTGACGAACCCCTGACATCGCCTCCGGAGGCCACCGGCACTCCGGTGTTCGTCGACGTCAGCGG
>JBQCJL010000227.1:0-3312 GCA_051952795.1 Marmoricola sp. | reverse complement strand
CTCATCGCCGAGGTGCTCGCCGTGGCGACCGGCATCCCGATCGTGAAGCTCTCCGAGGAGGAGTCCACGCGACTGCTCAAGATGGAGGACGAGCTGCACAAGCGGGTCATCGGCCAGGAGGAGGCCGTCAAGGCGCTCTCCCGGGCGATCCGTCGTACTCGCGCGGGTCTGAAGGACCCGAAGCGTCCCGGTGGCTCGTTCATCTTCGCCGGCCCGTCCGGTGTCGGTAAGACCGAGCTGTCCAAGGCGCTCGCCGAGTTCCTCTTCGGTGACGAGGACGCGCTGATCCAGCTCGACATGTCGGAGTTCAGCGAGAAGCACACCGTCTCGCGGCTGTTCGGCTCGCCTCCCGGCTACGTCGGCTACGAAGAGGGCGGCCAGCTCACCGAGAAGGTGCGCCGCAAGCCGTTCTCGGTCGTGCTGTTCGACGAGGTGGAGAAGGCCCACCCGGACATCTTCAACTCGCTGCTGCAGATCCTGGAGGACGGCCGGCTGACCGACTCCCAGGGCCGGCTGGTGGACTTCAAGAACACCGTGATCATCATGACCACGAACCTGGGCACCCGGGACATCTCCAAGGGCGTCAGCCTGGGCTTCGGCAACGCATCCGACGCGCAGGGCACCTACGAGCGGATGAAGAGCAAGGTGCAGGAAGAGCTCAAGCAGCACTTCCGCCCCGAGTTCCTCAACCGTGTCGACGAGGTCATCGTGTTCCCGCCGCTGTCGCAGGAGCAGATCATCGCGATGGTCGACAACATGATCGCCTCCGTGGAGCTGCGTCTGCAGGACCGCGACATGTCGATCGAGCTGACCCAGAACGCCAAGGACCTGCTGGCCAGGCGCGGATTCGACCCCGTGCTCGGCGCGCGTCCGCTGCGTCGCACGGTCCAGCGCGAGATCGAGGACGTGCTCGCGGAGAAGATGCTCTACGGCGAGGTCGGCCCCGGCCAGATCGTGCTCGTGGACGTCGAGGGCGAGGGTCCGGAGGCGGTCTTCACATTCGCGGGAACTCCCAAGGCCACCCTGCCGGACGTGGTTCCGGCGGAGGTCGGCGGCGAGGGCACCGCTTAATCGCTGATCGAGTGCCGCGCGAGGCGCGGCGGATCGAGATCAGGGAAGTCGGTACCGGTCGCCCTCCTGGACGACCAGACCGTCTGCGATCAGTGACGCAAGGGCGCGGTCGCGCTGGGCATCAAGGCTCCACGCCTTGACCAGCGCGGCCGCGTTCACTGTTCCCGGAGCGTCGCGCAGCACGGCGAGAAGCCGCCCCCGGCACTGCCGGTCCGTGCCCGCATAGGTCTGCGCCTTGCGTGGAGCCCCGTCGTGGGCCGGCCGACCGGCAAGCCGCCAGGCGCAGACCTGCGCGAGCGGGCAGTCCGCGCACCGCGGCGACGTCGCTGTGCAGACCAAGGCGCCGAGCTCCATCACGGCGACCGACCAGGTCGCCGCCCTCTCCGCAGGCAGCAGGTCGGCGGCGCGCTGACGCTCGGCCTTGGTCAGCGAGGCCGGTGGGAACTCGCGGCCACCGAGGACGCGCTCGAAGACGCGGCGCACGTTGGTGTCGAGCACGGGATGCGACTGCCCGAACGCGAAGGAGGCCACCGCCGCGGCGGTGTAGTCCCCGATGCCCGGAAGCGCGCGCAAGGCGTCGATGTCGCTGGGCACCTGGCCGCCGTGCTGCTCACAGATCGCGACCGCCGACGCGTGCAGCCGCAGAGCTCGGCGCGGATAGCCCAGGCGACCCCAGGCGCGGACGGCTTCGCCCGGTGCCTCGGCGGCCAGGTCTTGCGGGGTCGGCCAGATCCTCATCCAGCTCTCATAGACGGGCAGCACCCGGCTGACCGGCGTCTGCTGCAGCATGATCTCCGAGACCAGGACGCCCCAGGCGGTGGCGTGCTCGCCGCGCCAGGGGAGCTCTCGCGCATTCCGCGCGTACCAGGACAGAACCGCCTCGTGGAGGTCGGTCGTCGCGAGGGCGGTGTTCATCGCGCTCAGCGTAGGGCGTGGCGTACCGGATCCGGGTGCGGTTCTCGTTAGCCTCGAAGGGATGACTCCCCAGAGCAATGGTCAGGCGCGACGCACTCCACCGCGCCGTCCCGCCCCCAGGCGCCTGCCGGCCGCCGTCTACTGGCGCCGTCGGGCCGTCGTCTTCGGAACCCCTGTCATCGTGCTCATCGCCATCATCGCGATGTTCAGCGGCGGCGGATCCCAGCCGCAGCGGGCATCGCTGGCGGGCAACACCACCACTCCGCACGTCGCCACGACGCCGACGCAGGTCGCCACGACGGCGAGCACGGGCCAGCCGGTCAACGCCAACGCGATGCCCTCGGGCCCCTGTCCGGCCTCCAGCATCCAGGCGACGCCGAGCGTCAGCGACGGCATCGCCGGTGGCCCGATCCAGGTCGACATCGCCCTGGCCACCACGCAGACCGCCTGCAACTTCACGATGTCGGGCAGCAACGTGGCCATCAAGATCATGTCGAGCGCGCGCTCTCTGTGGACCAGCCAGGACTGCCCGAACGTGATCCCGACCGGCACGCTGATCCTGCGCAACGCGGCTCCCGTCGACGTCTCGCTCAGCTGGGACGGCCACCAGTCCAGTGGAAGCTGCGGCGCCACCAATGCGTGGGTGGGCCCGGGCTCCTACTCGGTGATCGCCTCGGTGATCGGCTCGACGCCGACCACGGGGAACTTCTCGCTGCGACTGCCGACGGCCAAGACCGTCACCAAGACCGCCACACCGACGCCCCACGCCACGCCGACCGCCAAGGCGACCGCCAAGGCGACGACCAGGTCGGGGAAGGCGGAGAATGCCGCTACGTCCAAGTGCGGCGACTCCTGCAAGCCGTAGGTTTCGTGACGGCGCCCCGCGCCTCCTCAACCTCCGTAGGGCTAGACGTACCGCTCGAGCATGCTTGATTCGGCCAGGCGCGACAGGCTCTCGCGAACGCTCCGCGCGCGGAGCTCGCCGACACCATCGACGACCTGAAGCTCCTCGACGCCGGCCGACAGCAGCTTCTGCAGCGTGTCGAAGTGCTCGACGAGACGCTCGATGACCGTGGTGGGCAGCCGCGGGACCTTGGCGAGCAGCCGGTAGCCGCGCGGGGTGACCGCGCCGTCGAGGTGCTCGCTGGCGCCCAGGCCGAGCGCGCGGGCGACCGCGGCGACGTCGACGAGGTCCGTCTGCGACAGCGACTCGAGGTCGGCCAGCACCGACTCGGCGCTGCGCCGGCGCCGGCTGTGCGGCAGGTAGTCGCGGATGACCAGCTCGCGCTCCATGTCGACGCCGGTGACGAGCTCGTCGAGCTGCAG
>JBQCJL010000226.1:0-2292 GCA_051952795.1 Marmoricola sp. | reverse complement strand
GAGGTGTTCGCTGCGTGACGACATGGCGGCCTTGCCGCGACCGAGGCGGTCGGGTCCACGCAGCTGGCGCAACACGGGCCACTCCAAGGGCGTCAGCGCCACAGCGTCTCCTCTTCAGGACCGGGCTGTCATCCGTGGACGACGGCATGCTCGTTTCTCACCAGCATTGGGGAAATTCCCTGCGTTGACCAGAACATGCGCCCGACGACCCAGAAATTTCTGCGGCACCGGGTCGCTACGCTGACCGCGGAGGCGTACCTCGTCTGGTGATGGGCGCGGTCCTCAAAACCGTTGTGGCCGGGCATCCCGGTCAGGCGGGTTCGATTCCCGTCCGCCTCCGCCAACGTCGCCGTCCGCCCGGGCGGTCGTTCGAGCAGGCCGATCGGAGGAGGTGGCGGTGGACGCCGACCCGCGCCGGGCGACCCCCCGTACCGACGCCGTGCTGACTGACCCCGAGGTCGCCGCCCGGATCGACCAACTCGGCCGCGAGCGCGTGAAGAGTGTCGTCGCCGAGGTGCTCGCGGCGTGCCGGCGCGGTGAGGTCGCGCCGAACCAGGTGGTGGCAGCCGTCCTGACCGCGCTGCCGTCGGGCGCGAGCGCCCTGCGCCCGGTGGTGAACGCTACGGGGGTCATCGTCCACACCAACCTCGGGCGCGCTCCACTGTCGGCCGCCGCCGTCGAGGCGGTGGCTGGTGCGGCCGGCGCCACCAACGTCGAGTTCGACCTGGCCACCGGTCGCCGCGCGCGTCGAGGAGTGCCCGCTCTCGAGGCGTTGCGCCAGCGCGTGCCGGACGCCGAGGGCGTCCACGTGGTCAACAACGGCGCCGCGGCTCTGGCGCTGGTGACCTCGGTGCTCGCGCGCGGTCGGCGCGTGGTGATCGCCCGTGGCGAACTGGTGGAGATCGGCGACGGCTTCCGCATCCCGGAGTTGATGGAGTCCGTGGGTGCGGAGCTGCGGGAGGTGGGCACCACCAATCGCGTTCGGCTCTCCGACTACGAGAAGGCGGTCGACGACTCCGTCGCGTTCGTGCTCAAGGTGCACCCCTCGAACTTCCGGATCGAGGGCTTCGCCTCCGCGGTGTCGACCGACGAGCTGGCCCGGATCGGCCCGCCTCTGGTGGTGGACATCGGGTCGGGTCTGCTCGCGCCGCATCCGCGTCTGCCCGCCGAACCGGATGCGACCACCGTCCTGCGTGCAGGCGCCTCCTTGGTCACCGCCTCGGGCGACAAGCTGCTCGGCGGACCGCAGTGCGGGTTGCTGCTGGGGTCGGGCTCCTTGATCGAGCAGCTGCGTCGCGATCCGCTCGCGCGGGCGATGCGCGTCGACAAGTTGACCCTCGCCGCACTGGAGGCGACCCTCACCGGACCCGCGACGCCTGTCGAGACGGCGCTGTCGGCCGATGCGGCTGGACTCATGACCCGAGCGCGCGCCATCGCCACCGCGATCGGGCCGCCCGCCGACGTGGTCCTGACGCTCGGGCGGGTAGGCGGTGGTGGGGCGCCGGGAGTCGAGCTGGAGAGTGCGGCCGTCGCCCTCCCGCAGGAGTGGGCGGATCCGCTGCGGGCCGGCGAGCACGCCGTGGTCGGTCGCGTCCATGATCGCCGCCTGCTCCTAGACCTCCTCGCGGTGCCGGACGACCAGGACCGCGTGATCATCGATGCGGTGCGCGCTGTCGCCGCAGCGCACGAAGGCTGAGCCCATGCACGTGGTGGCCACGGCCGGGCACGTCGATCACGGCAAGTCGACCCTGGTCCAAGCACTCACCGGGATGCAACCCGATCGGCTCGCGGAGGAGAAGAGGCGAGGCCTGAGCATCGAGCTCGGCTACGCGTGGACCGAGCTCGAGGGCGTCGGCGAGGTGGCCTTCGTGGACGTCCCGGGTCATGAGCGATTCCTGGCGACCGCCTTGTCCGGCGTGGGCCCGGTGCAGGTGGCGCTGTTGGTGGTCGCCGCTGACGACCCGTGGATGCCGCAGGCCGAGGAGCATCTGCGCGTGCTCAGCCTCCTAGGCGTCCGCCGAGGCGTCGTGGCGGTGACCCGCTGCGATCTCGGCGATCCGGCTGCCGCCGTCGTGCAGGCTCGGCAGCGACTGGCCGCCAGTTCGCTGGCGCAAGCGCCCATCGTCGAGGTGAGTGCGCGCACAGGTCTCGGCATGACCGAGCTGCGCCGCACGCTGGTCGACGTGCTCGCCGAGACGCCGGACCCGGACCCGGAGGCCGACATCCGACTGTGGGTGGACCGCCACTTCCATGTGCAGGGAGCGGGCGTGGTCGTCACCGGCACCCTTCCTT
>JBQCJL010000225.1:0-9594 GCA_051952795.1 Marmoricola sp. | reverse complement strand
AAGGGTCCGGGCGTCATGGACGGATACCACAACCTCGGCGACGCCACGCACGAGTCTCTGCGCGAGGGCTGGTTCCACACCGGCGACATCGGCGAGCTCGACGCCAAGGGCTACCTGCGGATCACCGGGCGCAAGAAGGAGATCCTCGTGACCGCCGGCGGAAAGAACGTGGCGCCCGCCGTGCTCGAGGACCGGATCCGTGCGCACTGGCTCATCGATCAGTGCATGGTGGTCGGGGACGGTCAGCCCTTCGTCGCCGCGATCGTCACGCTCGACCCCGACTCGCTGCCGCAGTGGCGGGAGAAGCACGGCAAGACCATGCCGACCAGCGCCCTGGTGAACGATCCCGACCTGCGCGCCGAGATCCAGACGGCGGTCGACGAGGCCAACCGCGCGGTCTCTCAGGCCGAATCGGTGCGCAAGTTCGTGGTCATCCCCGAGCAGTGGACCGAGGAGACCGGCGAGCTCACCGCCAGCCTCAAGCTCAAGCGCACCATCGTGATGGCCCAGTACGCGGATGCCATCGAGGCGCTCTACTCACGCTGAGGATTTCCGCGAATTTCCTGATTCCCAGGACACGCCCGCCGGGCGTACCCCACTGTTGTATCTGCCGGAGCTGCCAGGGAGGGCGCAGCTGCGTGCAGAGAACCTTGGGAGGGGTTGTTCATGGACCGTAGAAAAGGGCTGCTCATCGCAGCTGCGGTGATCGCGGTGCTCGGCACCCTGCTGGTCGTCGCCTATGTTCGCAGCGCCAACACGCGCGCGGCTGACCAGTACCACGCCGTCAAGGTGCTGCGGGTCGTCAAGCCGATCAGCCAGGGCGAGAGCGTCGCGGATGCACAGTCCGCAGGCGCCTTCTCGCTCAGCGACGTTCCCCAGACCGCCCTCCTCACCGGCGCGCTGACAGACCTCTCCTCCATCAACGGCGACGTCGCGCTGACCAACCTCTACCCCGGTGAGCAGGTCGTCTCGGCCAAGTTCGGCAGCTCGCAGTCGAGCACCGGCGTGACCATCCCGAACGGGATGATCGCGATCTCGGTGAGCCTCACCGACCCGAGCCGCGTCGCCAGCTTCGTGAACCCGGGCAACGCGGTGGCCGTCTTCGAAAACGGCACCAGCGGGCCCAACGGCGGCTACTCGCGGCTGTTGCTCCCCAAGGTCCTGGTCATCGCCGTCGGCTCCACGAGCACCCAGCCCGACCAGAGCACCAACAAGGCGCAGGGATCGAGCGCCCTGCCCAGCACGCTCCTCACCTTCGCGGTGACCCAGCAACAGGCCGAGAAGATCTTCTTCGGTCAGACGCAGGGCACCCTCTCTCTGGCTCTGCTCAACAGCCAGTCCAAGGTGGCGCCGAGCGGCGGGGTCAACAACGCGAACCTGTTCCACTGATCAGGAAGCCGGGAGGGTCAGATGCCGGTTCTACTTGAGTCCGACCAGGCCAGCGCGGCGGCACACGCCGCGCTGCTGCCGGACGGCGCCGAGATCGTCGACAGCGCGGAGGCGTTGGAGAAGCGGCTCCACAGCCGCCCCGACGAGTACGCCGTGGTGGTGGGCCCCGAGACGTCGCTGCGCGACGCCGGGCTGATCGCTGAGCACCTCCGCGAGACGCACCCCTCCGCGGGTGTGGTGCTCATCCGGCGCGAGGCCGACACGCAGGTCTACCAGGACGCTATGCGGATGGGCATTCCCGCGGTCGTCGCCGAGGGTGACGCGCTCGCGCTGGGTGAGGCCATCGGCCGCATCCGGACCACCTGGGAGGCCATCCACGGACCCCTGGGCGGCATTGCCAACGGCAAGGTGATCACGGTGTTCAGCCCCAAGGGCGGCACCGGCAAGACCACGGTCAGCGTCAACCTGGCCGCCTGCCTCGCACGGGATCCCAAGGTCAAGGTCTGCGTCGTGGACCTCGACCTGGCCTTCGGCGACGTCGCGATCACGCTGCAGCTGATCCCCGAGCACACCATCGAGGAGGCGGTCGGGTCGGAGTCCTCGCTCGACTACTCCCTGCTCCAGAAGCTGCTGACGCGCTACTCCGACAACATCTCGGTGCTGGCCGCCCCCACGTCGCCGGACGCGAAGGAGCGGATCCGGCCCGAGCTCGTCGGCAGGACCCTGGCGACGCTGCGTAAGCACTTCGAATACGTGATCGTCGACACCGCCCCCGGGTTCGACGACCAGGTGCTGCAGGCGTTCGACGCCACGGACGAGCTGATCGTGCTGGCCACGCTCGATGTGCCCACCGTCAAGAACACCAAGATGGCAATGGAGACGCTCGACCTGCTCGACATCGTCAAGGAGAACCGGCGCCTGGTGCTGAACCGGGCCGACGACGAGGTGGGCCTCACCTCTCAGAACGTCGAGAGCATCCTCCGGCTGCCGGTGTCGGTCGCCATCCCGTCCGACACGGCCGTCGCGATCGCCACCAACCATGGCCGACCCCTGACGATCAGCCACCCCGACCATCGCGTGTCGCGCGAGATCGCGGCGCTCGCCGCCATCGCCACCGGCGGCCCCGCCGAGGTCAGCAGTTCCAAGCGCGGTCTCTTCGGCCGCGGCAAGCGCCCAGGAGGTAACCGATGACCAGTCTCAGTGAGCGCCTCGCGGCTGTCGGCGACGAGGCCCCCGCGAACCCGAACGCCGCGCGCGGCGGCGACGAGGCGCACGGCCGCCGGTCCGCTCCCCAGCCGCCGAACCGCACCGAGGAGCTCAAGGCCAACGTCCACACCGAGCTGCTCAACCAGCTCGGGCCGCAGCTCTACGACGCGAACCTGGGCATCGAGGAGGTCGAGGCGAAGGTCCGGTCCGTGCTGGCCGAGGTGATGGCCGCCGACCCGCGCCCCATCACCGCGGCGGAGCGCCAGAAGATCACCCAGGAGATCGCCGACGACATCCTCGGCTACGGGCCGATCGAGCCCTACCTGCGCGACCCCGACGTCGCCGAGGTCATGGTGAACGGCTCCCAGGACATCTGGCTGGAGAAGCACGGCAAGCTCGTCAAGGTCGACGGCCGTTTCAAGGACGAGGCGCATCTGCGCCGGACCATCGACAAGATCGTGTCGCGCATCGGGCGCCGCGTCGATGAGTCCTCCCCCATGGTCGACGCGCGTCTCCAGGACGGCAGCCGCGTCAATGCGGTAGTCCCGCCGCTGGCCATCGACGGCAGCTCGCTGACCATCCGTAAGTTCGCCGCGGACCCGTTCACGGTCGATGACCTCATCTCCTTCGGCTCGTTGAGCGAGGCGACCGCCGCGTTCCTCTCGGCGTGTGTGCGCGGGCGGCTCAACGTGGTCGTGTCCGGCGGTACGGGTGCCGGTAAGACCACCACGCTCAACGTCCTGTCGTCCTTCATCCCCGGCGACGAGCGCATCGTCACCATCGAGGACGCGGCCGAGCTCCAGCTCAAGCAGGACCACGTCGTGCGGCTGGAGTCGCGGCCGGCCAACATCGAGGGCAAGGGCGCGGTCACGATCCGCGATCTCGTCAAGAACTCGCTGCGTATGCGACCCGACCGCATCATCGTCGGTGAGGTTCGCGACGCCTCGGCGCTCGACATGCTCCAGGCGATGAACACCGGTCACGACGGCTCCATCTGTACCGTCCACTCCAACGGCCCGCGCGACACGCTGTCCCGCATCGAGACGATGGTGCTGATGGCCGGCATGGACCTGCCCGTACGCGCCATCCGTGAGCAGGTGGCCTCGGCTGTCGACCTGATCGTGCATCAGACGCGACTCAAGGACGGCACCCGGCGCATCACCCACATCACCGAGGTGGAGCGGATGGAGGGTGACGTGATCACGCTGCAGGACATCTTCCTCTTCGACACAAGCATGGGATTCGACGCCGACGGACGGTCCCTCGGCTCCCTCAAGGCGACCGGCCTGCGGCCCAAGTTCCTGGAGAAGATGGCCAACTCCAACGTCACGGTCGACCCGCACATGTTCGCGACGGGTGGGTTCCTGCGATGACCGCCATTCCAGCGGTCGCCGCCTGGGTTGCCGTCGCGTGCGTCGCCGGCGCACTGTTCCTCGTCGTGGCCGTGCTGCTCTTCGGCGGTCGGGGCGACGGGAAGCCGACCCTGGAGGACCACTTCAACAGCTACGGCCCCAGCGCCAGCGGCCCGGCCCACCGCGTCGAGGCGACCGCTCCACGAGAGTCGCTGGCCGACACCGCGCGCAGTGTCGCCAAGAAGGCGCTGGAGAACAACCGGGGGCTGGAAGCGGCGATCGCGCAACGGTTGGAGTCGGCCGGCATGGGCCTCAAGGCCCCGGAGTGGCTCATCCTGCACGGCGCCATCGCGCTGACGGCGGGATTCGTCGGTCTGCTGCTCGGGTCGGGCAATCCCCTGCTGATCATCCTGTTCCTCGCCTTCGGCGCGGTCGGGCCGTGGCTCTACCTGGGCCTCAAGCGGGACCGACGCGTGAAGGCGTTCAACTCCGGACTGGCCGACACGCTGCAGCTCATGTCGGGCAGCCTGTCCGCCGGCCTGTCGCTCCAGCAGTCGCTGGACACGGTCGTGCGGGAGGGCGGCGATCCGATCGCCGGCGAGTTCCGGCGGGCGATCGTCGAGGCCCGGATCGGCGTGGAGATCGAGGATGCCCTCGACGGCATCGCCGACCGCATGGGCAGCAAGGACTTCGGCTGGGTCGTGATGGCCATCCGGATCCAGCGCCGCGTCGGAGGCAACCTGGCCGAACTGCTGCTGACCGTCGCCGCCACCCTGCGCGAGCGTGAGTACCTGCGCCGGCACGTGCGCGCGCTCTCCGCTGAGGGCCGGCTCTCCTGCTGGATCCTCGGCGGACTGCCGCCCGCGTTCATGGCGTACCTCACGCTCACCAAGCCCGACTACATGCACCCGATGTTCACGACCCCGGTCGGCTGGGCGATGTGCGCGGGCATCGCGGTCCTGTTGTCCGTCGGCATCTTCTGGATGTCGAAA
The DNA here is from genome assembly GCA_051952795.1 of Marmoricola sp. Classification (GTDB taxonomy): domain Bacteria; phylum Actinomycetota; class Actinomycetes; order Propionibacteriales; family Nocardioidaceae; genus Marmoricola. The sequence goes on along the minus strand of JBQCJL010000225.1, from coordinate 4,655 downwards.
GTCGTCAAGGTGGAGCTATGACCGGACTCTTGATCCTCGGGGTCGGCCTCGTGTTCGCGGCCCTATTCGTCGCCTTCGCCGCGGTGGGCGGCCTGACCCGGGAGAGCAAGGGCGTCAACCGCTCGATCGCCGTCCTCGAGGCGCTCACCGGCGCGCCCCAGGACATGGTCCAGGAGCTCGACCAGCCCTTCTCCGAGCGCGTACTGGTGCCGCTGCTGACCAGGGTTCAGGCGCTCGGCCGGCGCTTCAGCGGCGACGGTGAAGAGGAGACGTTGCGCCACAAGATCGAGATCGCCGGTAGCCCTGCGGGGTGGACGCCCGATCGGATCGCCTCCGGCAAGGTGCTCGGGTTCATCGTCGCCCTGATCCTGTCGCTGGTCTTCTCGTTCATGCTCGGGCTCGGCCTGCTGCCGACGATGGGCTTCGTGGTGGTCATGTCGCTGGCCGGCTTCCAAGCTCCGAACCTGTACCTCTACCAGCTCGGGTACAACCGCACCCTCGAGATGGAGAAGGAGCTCGCCGACGCCATCGACCTGCTCACCATCTCGGTGGAGTCCGGCCTCGGCTTCGACGCTGCCGCCGCGCACGTCGCCCGGAGCACAGAGGGCCCGATCGCGGGCGAGTTCGCCCGCATGCTGCAGGAGATGCAGCTGGGTCGCAGCCGCGCCGAAGCACTTCGCTCGATGGCTGAGCGCAGCAACATCGCGGACCTCCGCACCTTCGTGAGCGCGATGGTTCAGGCGGACGCCTTCGGCATCCCGGTCGGGCAGGTGCTACGCGTGCAGTCGTCGGAGATTCGCACCAAGAAGCGTCAGCGAGCCGAGGAGCAGGCGCAGAAGGTTGCAGTCAAGATCCTCATCCCCTTGATTTTCTGCATTCTTCCCTGTTTGTTTATTGCCGTGCTCGGTCCCGCTGCTCTCAGCATCATGCATAGCTTCAGTGGAAAGATAACGTGACCCCGGCGCCGTCGGAGGACGTGCGCCGAATCGGGTTTGCCGCGGCGATCTTCGCCCTGGCCATCCTGAGCCCGTTGACCCTCATGCTGGGGTTCTCGTTGTGGCCAGCACCCGTGATCATCGGTGCACTGATCGCCGTCGGCGAAGGGATCGCCGCCGTCCAACCGCGGTGGTATCTGCAGATCGTCCAGGGTCAGGCCCTGCTCGGCGCGGTGGTCGCCCAGGTCGCCACCCCGGTGGAGACCGCGGCGCTGTTCCTGGCCATTCCCCCGCTCGCCGGCGGCCTGACCAACCGGGTCCGGGGCGCTCTCAGCGTGCTCGGCGCGGAGCTCATCGGCGTCCTCACCGGGATGGTCCTCAACGTGGCGACCAACCACGCGGAGCCGACCACCAGCAAGCTGGGCGTCAACCTGGTGTGGCTGATCACCGGTCTGGTCCTGGGGCTCGCGGGCTCGCGTCTCTCGCGCCAGGTCTCCGACCATCGTCTCGACGACTCCTACCGGCACGCCGTGGACCTGATCAGTCAGCTGCAGCGCCTCGCGCACAGCCTCGAGGGCGGTCTGGACGCGGTCGACATCGCCGACGGCATCCTGCAGGAGGCGCGCGAGCACCTGCCCATGCGCAGCAGTGGCATCTTCCTGCCCTCGGAGGACGATGGTGTCGGGACGGCGCTGCGCTTCGCCTCCGGCTCGAATCAGGCTGCTCTCATCCCGTTCGCCCGCGACCTCCATCAGGTCACCACGCCACGAACCCGCGGCAACCTGCTGTGCATTCCGCTCGTCTACGAATGGCGCATCGTCGCCTTCCTCATCGGCGAGACCATCGGGCCCGCCGACCTCGAGGCCGTCGAGACCTGCGGTGCCGCACTCGAGCCAGAAGCGCTCCGCCTCCACGCGGCGCTCCTCTTCGGTGACGTGCGAGCGACGGCGACGAGCAGCGAGCGTCAGCGGCTGGCGCGCGAGGTCCACGACGGCATCGCCCAGGATGTGGCCTCACTGGGCTACCTGGTCGACGCGATCCCCGCCCGGGATCCCGACCAGGCCCAGCAGATCCAGCAGGTGCGCGGCGAGGTCAGCCGGGTGGTCTCCGAGCTGCGACAGTCCGTCTTCGACCTCCGCAACGACGTCGACGAGGACCGCAACCTGGCCGAGGGCCTGCACGCCCTGGCGGGGCACATCGGCGCACGGAGTCAGCTCAACATCCACGTGAGTGTCGAGGGGCTTCCCGAGCGACTCCCCCGCGAGGTCGAGGGCCATCTCATGCGCATCGCTCAGGAGGCGTTGAACAATGCGCGCAAGCACTCCGGAGCCAACAACGTCTGGCTGACGGCCCGATTCGATGCGGACGGTGTGCACCTCGAGGTCACCGACGACGGGCGGGGCATGGGACTGCCCCGCGAGGACTCCTACGGTCTGACCATCATGCGCGAACGCGCGAGCGGTATCGGCGCCGAGCTCACGATCTCCGATTGCATCAACGGAATCGGCACGAGTGTCGTCGTCGACCTGAGACGACGTACGGCATCCTAGGAACGTGACCGACGCCTCAATCGATCCGACGACCCCGGCACGGCTCGTCCTAGTCGATGATCATGAGCTCATCCGCGCCGGACTCGCGGGTGCGTTCTCGCGCGCCGGCGGCTTCGAGGTGGTCGGACAGGCCGGCAGCGTCGCCGAGGCGCTCGACGTCACCCGAGCAACCACTCCCGACGTGGTGGTCACCGACCTCCGGCTGCCGGACGGAAGCGGCCTGGACATCGTGCGCATCCTCCGCGCCGAGCGCCCCGACCTCGGTCTCGTCGTGCTCACCATGGATGCCGGCGACGATCGTCTCTTCGCCGCCATGGATGCCGGCGCCTCCGCGTTCGTCGGCAAGCACGCACCGAGTGAGGACGTGATCACCGCCGCCCGTCACGCCGTCGTGGCACCGGCGACCTTCACGGCCTCAGGTCTGGTCGAGGCGATGCTGCGCCGCAGGAACGCCCCGGGACCGCGCCTGACGGAACGGGAGACCGAGGTTCTCGCGCTTCTGGCGGAAGGCCTGGGTGTGGCCCAGATCGCCCAGTCCCTCTACGTCGCGGAGTCGACCGCCAAGGCGCATATCAGCAAGATCTATGAGAAGCTCGGCGCCGCGAACCGCGCACAGGCGCTGATGGCCGCGCTGCGGCTCGGACTCCTGCCCGATCCCAACGCCTGACGGTTGTCCATACGGACCGCGCATATAGCCACTAGGTACTAGTACACGCTGGTCAGTTCGTGACGCCGAGTTCCGTCCGCACAGGGAATGTGCCTCCTCCCGCGCGCTGACAGAGTTCTTCTTAGTGAGCGCTGAGGGAGTGCTCCAAGGCGTCACCAACGGCGACGCACAACTGAGAAGGAATCCTGGGAGGGATCATGAACTACCTGCGCAACGTGCTCGCTCGTCGGACCGAAGACGGCGCCTCGGCTGTTGAATACGGCCTCCTCGTGGCCGGCATCGCCGCCCTGATCGTCGCTGTCGTCTTCCTGTTCGGCGGCATGATCAAGAACGTCTTCCACAACACCTGTAGCACGATCAACACCTCGGCGTCGGTCGGCTCCAGCTGCTAGTAACGCCACTGCCCATCGGGGCGAACTGCGGGGCCGACGACATGTCGTCGGCCCCGCAGTCATATCCGGCGTCGACGTCGACACAGCAGAATGGCCTAGTTCCAAAGGGCTAGGCCGTCGTGGTCCCTTCGTGACACCATCGTGGGCCGCGCAGGGAATGTGAACATCACCGGATCCTGAGAGAGTCAGAGGGTCCGGCATAAGGGAGTGCCGGACCGGCGTCGGTATCAGCGGCGCACCACTTGAAGCATCCTGGGAGGGATCATGAACTACTTGCGCAACCTGCTCGCCCGCCGCACCGAGGACGGCGCCTCAGCCGTCGAGTACGGCCTGCTCGTAGCCGGCATCGCCGCCCTGATCGTCGCCGTCGTCTTCCTGTTCGGCGGCATGATCAGCGGCGTCTTCAGCAACACCTGTCACACCATCAACACCTCGGCGTCGGCCGGCTCCAGCTGCTAGCAGTTGCCCTGAAGGGGGTGGGTCGACTCAGGTCGGTCCACCCCCTCCTGCATTTCCTCACCTCTACCAAGGGAGTCAGTGATGCGGATCCCCATCAATCTGACCCACGACGAGGCCGGAGCGTCCGCCGTCGAGTACGGACTGCTCATCGCCGGCATCGCCGCCCTGATCGTCGCCGTCGTCTTCCTCTTCGGCGGCATGGTCCAGCACGTCTTCACCACGAGCTGTGGCACGGTCGCGGGCACCATCAGTGCCAGCGGTAGCTGCTAGCGCGCGAGACTGACGCGCTCGAGCACCGTCGGATGAGAGCCCCACCAGAACTGGCTCCAGGCGGGCGGTGTCGGGTCCAGTCGCGCCGCCACGTCCAACTGCTTCTGCACCGCGACGAAGGCGGATCGGTCATGGGTGGCCGCGAGCGCCGCGCGGTCCGCGCGTGCCTCGATCGCTCGGCTCATCGAGTTCTGCAGCGGACTGATCGCGAAGCCGCCTACCGCCGTCACGGCGACGAGCACGGGAGCGACGCTCGCGCGCGTCAAGGTCTCACTCAGACCTCGGCGCATCACGATGAAGCCCCCGAAACTGATCGCGGCGATCACGCCGAGCGCCCCCAGCAAAGTGCCGGTCAGAACGTCGTGATGGGCCGCATGCCCCA